>JAISFO010000007.1 GCA_031263535.1 Holosporales bacterium | reverse complement strand
TGTCGCAACCGAAGATATGGATAAAATGGAAAAGCTTGGCATAGATACCGGCGTACAGGCATTTTGCCCGCTTCTGAGCGACAGAGCTCTTCCGGTGTACATCGCCAACTTCGTGCTGCAGACCTATGGGACTGGGGCTATATTTGGAACGCCTGCACATGATGTGCGCGATTGGGATTTTGCTAAAAAATATGGACTTCAGATAAAGCTGGTTATTAAGCCGTCAGCCGGAAACGATGTTAATTTGCAAACAGGTCCCTACTTGGGCAATGGAACGATGATTGACTCGAAATTCCTAAACGGAAAGACGGTGCCAGAGGCCAAGGAATGCATAATTGAGCACTGTGAAAAAACAGGCATTGGCAAGGCTTCAGAATTTTATAGACTTCGGGACTGGGGCATATCGCGTCAACGCTATTGGGGATGCCCGATTCCGATGGTTCACTGCCAAAAATGTGGCGTCGTTCCAGCTGATGAAAAGGATTTGCCGATTACGTTGCCCGTCGATGTAACCTTCGATCAGCCTGGCAATCCCTTAGACAGACACCCGACTTGGGGCAAAACCATATGCCCAAGCTGCGGAGCCCCAGCCCGCCGCGAGACAGACACGATGGACACTTTCGTTGATTCGTCTTGGTATTTCATCAGGTTTTGTCAGGACAAAGCCTCTGATTTGGGGAAATTTGACCGAAAGCAGATTGAGCGCTGGCTGCCGGTTGATTTCTATATAGGCGGTATAGAGCATGCAATTTTGCATCTGCTGTATGCGAGGTTTTTTACTAAGGCCCTAAGGGACTGTGGGTACATAAGCCTTAATGAGCCATTTAGCGCCTTATTTACTCAGGGCATGGTGTGCCACAAAGCGTTTAGGCATAAAGACGGGCGTTGGCTTGCCCCGGATGAAGTAGAGTCCAAAAAAGGCGAGGTTATATGCAAGGCTGACGGCACGGTCGTTACCGTCGGACGCTCTGAGAAAATGAGCAAATCCAAAAAGAACGTTGTTTCCCCTGACGAAATGGTTCGTATATATGGGGCAGACTCGGTAAGGATGTTTGTGCTGTCCGACAGTCCAGTAGATAAAGACATGGAATGGTCTGATGAAGGCATAACTGGGTGTTGGCGCTTTATTAACCGCTTTTGGCGCTTGGTTATAACGTTCAGCGAGAAATATGATCAAACCAAAAAAGCCCCACCTGGCTTTATACAGCTCGATCTCCTTGAGCCTGAGGCGAAAGCTGGTTTTAAGCGTGTGCTTAAAAGTATTTCCCAAATTGGCGGTTTGTACGAGGTATTTCAGTTTAACCGGGCTATTGCGGCTATACATGATGCGGTTAATGTTATGTATGACCTGCTAAGCCACGTAGAGACGTACGGCGATGCGTTCAGAGATCTTTTGCTTCTTACGAATACTGTGATGGCGCCCATTACTTCACACTTAAGCGAAGAGGTTAACCAAGAGCTGGGCAACCCTAAAATGCTTTCAGAGACCGATTGGCCGGATTTTGATTGCTATGAACTCAAGCAAGAGACGGTCACGATTGCTGTTCAAGTGGGCGGTAAACTTCGCGCTACGTTGCAGGCGTTGCCAGATGCAACACAAAGCGAGCTGGAGCACGCGGCTAAGAACATTAATGCAGTAAAGAAATATCTGCCTATAAGCGGCGCTAAGAAGGTAATCTTTGTACCAGGGAAAATTATAAACTTTGTCGTATAAGTTATTTGCTTTGCTTGCTTTATGTTTACTTGGCGGATGCGTAATAGCGCCGCTTCACAAAAACGACGCATTTGAAAACTATGCAGCCCCGCGCGCTTCCGCCAAAGGATATCCTATAAAGATATCAATTATTCCCGACCGCGACGGAATTAATCTACGCAACAGATTGTTGGAAGCTTTTCAAGATACCCCAATATATTTCCCGTTTCCGTGCAAACTGGAGACTAAGCTGACCATACAAACCAGAGAGCTTGTGAAATATCCAGACGGCTCTACAGGAAGAAATGAAATGACTTGTATCGCCGAATACAGCATCGTTTCTATAGAGACTGGCAAAGAGCTTCTGAAGGACAAAGCTTCTGCGACGATTACTTGCAACATCGCAAGCCAGGAAGGGCAATTTGAGATCATGATTTACTCTCCATACTACAACAGCATGTTCGAACAAATCGCACGCAACATCTATGAATCTGTAAAGCTGTATGTCAGGCGCTGTCGCGGCAGCGATCCACTCAAGGTCAGCAGCTTACGCCCTCAAAGTCGTAAGGCTCATTAGATTTTGGCTTGCGATAGTACTCGTTTAATCTTTTCAAAGGCTTGCGGAATATTTTGGGGGCAAGCCCCGCCACCTTGGGCGAGATCTGGCCGACCGCCACATCCTCTGCCGCCAAGTACCTCAATAACCTCTTTTAGAATGCGGTTTGCCGGATAAATACTTGAAATGTCCTCACTAACGCCAACAGTCATGGACACTTTACCGTCAGCGCTTGTACTGGCCAAAGCTATTACGCTTTTTGTTTTGTGCTGAGCTTTCATCTGATCCATCATGGACCTAAGCTCTTTTGCGTCCAGCTCTGTAACGCTTTTGCTAACGAACGTTACCCCATTTATCTCACACTCGCTTCCGCCGCTAGAGGCGCCTTCAGAAAGCGCCATTTGCTGCCTGAGGTTTGTATTTTTTTGTTCCAGCTGATCGACAGTTAAGATAAGCGAAGAGCACTTATTCGTCAGCTCATCTGCGGTACACTTGAACATGGCGCAAAGGTCTTTAATGATCTGTTCAAAATTTGCTGCGTAGTTAAACACTTCAGTTCCGGCTATGGCCTCGATTCTACGTATGTTTGAGCCAATGCCAGTTTGCTCGGTAATTTTGAATATACCTATCTCGCCAGTAGATCCGACGTGCAAACCACCGCACAGTTCGGCCGAAACGACAGTATCTGTTTGCGGATTCCTCATGGTCACAACCCTGACCTTGTCGCCATACTTATCGCCAAACAAAGCCATTGCGCCGGATTTTATGGCAACGTCTTTGTCTACGATATCGATTGACACGGCCAGGTTACTTTGAATCCATTGATTTACCAGCATTTCAATCTGAAAGATCTGGTCATTATTCAGGGATTTTTGATAAGAAAAGTCGAACCTAAGCCTGCTGGAAGAAACTAACGAGCCCTTTTGTACAGCTGCCCCCCCTAACACTTGGCGCAAAGCGGCATGCAGCAAATGCGTTGCGCTGTGATTGACGCGCAGCTTATTGCGATTGACGGTGTTAACAGTCAAAGTTACAGACTGCCCTTCAGTGAAGCTGCCGCTTGTAACCTGGCCGTAGTGAACGACGATGCCGTCAAGCTTTTTGGTATTTTCAACTGAAAACCTAGCAGTTTGGCTTTCTATAAGCCCAATATCGCCAACCTGCCCGCCCGACTCGCCATAAAAACATGTCTCAGTGGTTATAATCGCGCCGTACTCACCTTGGGCAATCTGTCCGACAACAGCGTCTTCTTTCAGTATAGCCATTACCGTCGATTGGTTGCTGTCATGCTCGTAAGCCAAGGACACAGTGCTGTTCACTTTCTGCTTAAGAGCGTAGGTTGTTTCCGGCAGTGCTTTTTCGCCAGATCCGCTCCATGATTTTTTGGCCTCAAGCTTTTGTTTTTCAACGCATTCGTTAAACCCCTGAGTATCAACCGATATATTGTGGTCGCGCAGTATATCCTCGGTTAAATCAAGCGGAAAACCATAGGTATCATAAAGCTTGAAGGCGATATCTCCTGGCATTATCTTCTTGCCGCCCAGCGCCTTGATTTCTTGATCAAGGACAGACAGGCCGTTGTCCAAAGTTTGTTGAAAACGCTCTTCCTCCAGCGCCAAATTTTGTTTGATTGCCGACGCAAACATATCAAGCTCTGTATAGTAGGACGACATCCTGGGGATAAAAGCCTCAGCGATTTTGGGCATAAAAGGGTCATGAGCCGGGGCGCCAAGCTTCTTTGCATGTCTTATGGCGCGGCGTATGATTCTGCGCAGAACGTAACCCCGCCCTTCATTGCTTGGTGTCACTCCATCAGCCAACAAAAAACAGATTGAGCGCACGTGGTCAGCCACAACCTTATGAGACGGGGTAATACTATTCGGCGCCATATCCAGTATAGCGTTTATGTCCTGGATAGAGGCTTTTAGTATATCGGTCTCGTAATTGTCATGTACGCCCTGCAAAATGGCGGCCAGCCTTTCAAGCCCCATGCCAGTATCAATAGACGGCTTGGGTAAAGGGACTCTGCGACCGTCGGCAAGCTGTTCAAATTGCATAAAAACCAGGTTCCATATCTCTGTAAATCTGTCGCCATTTTGGGTCGCAGAGCCTGGAACGCCGCCAAATATATGCTCTCCATGATCATAGAAAATTTCCGAGCACGGTCCGCATGGCCCGGTATCACCCATTGACCAAAAATTATCGTTGGTTGAAATTGGTATTATCCGCTCATCACTCAGCCCAGAAATCTTACGCCACAGGGACTTGGCTTCCTCATCATCGTGATAAACGGTAACCAGTAAGCGACTTTTCGGCAAACCTATTTGTTTTGTAAGGAACTCCCACGCGAAGGCGATGGCTTTTTCTTTAAAGTAGTCTCCAAACGAAAAATTTCCTAGCATCTCAAAGAATGTGTGATGTCTGGCGGTGTATCCAACCTGATCTAAATCATTATGTTTCCCCCCGGCTCGGATACACTTTTGCGCGGTAGTTGCGCATTTATTCTCGCTTTTTACTTTGCCGATAAAAATATCCTTGAACTGAACCATCCCTGCGTTCACAAAAAGTAAACTGGGGTCGTTGTTGGGTATCAATGAGCTAGACGGAACGATAGGATGCCCTTGACCTGCAAAGAAATTCAGGAACGCACTTCGTAGGTCACTTGAAGAAATCATCAGGCTGATTGTCTTTCGACTGCGTCTGTATTGTCCATAACTTTCGGCTTAAGCCCGGCCCTCTCCCGCAAAGCACCCTCAATCTCAAGGGACAAATCAGGATTGTCCTTCAGGTATTGCTTGGCGGCTTCGCGACCTTGACCAAGCTTTTGTTCTTTGTACGAATACCAAGATCCGGATTTCTCAACAATTTCGGCCGTAACCCCCAGATCGATTATCTCGCCTTCTTTGGACACGCCTTCGCCGTACATTATATCAAAATTGACCGTTTTGAACGGCGGAGCCATCTTGTTTTTTACAACCTTAACCACGGTTTGGTTGCCGACGACCTCGTCTTTCTCTTTTATACTTCCTATACGCCGGATATCCAGCCTGACAGAGGCATAGAACTTTAAAGCATTCCCGCCAGTAGTCGTTTCAGGGCTGCCAAACATCACGCCGATTTTCATGCGTATTTGGTTAATGAATATAAGTATGCAGCGGGAGCGCGCTATTGTGGACGTAAGTTTTCTAAGCGCCTGGCTCATAAGCCTGGCCTGAAGCCCAACGTGCGTATCCCCCATCTCTCCTTCCAGCTCAGCTTTAGGGACAAGCGCGGCAACGCTGTCGATCACCACAACATCCAGACTGCCTGATCTTATAAGCGTATCTGCTATTTCTAAACCCTGTTCGCCCGTATCTGGTTGCGAGATCAAAAGCTCGTCTATATTTACGTTAAGCTTGCGAGCATAGACCGGATCCAGAGCGTGCTCTGCGTCTATAAAACCACATGTGCCACCTCTTTTTTGGGCTTCGGCCACAACTTGCAACGCCAAGGTAGTTTTACCCGAGCTTTCTGGGCCAAAGATTTCGACTATACGGCCGCACGGCAACCCTCCTATCCCCAACGCTATATCCAGCCCCAAAGACCCGGTGGGAATGGCGTCGGCGTCAACGGCAATCTCATGCTGACCAAGCTTCATAATTGATCCTTTGCCGAAAGCGCGTTCTATTTGAGTAAGCGCAGACTCAAGCGCTTTTTGCTTGTCCATATTGTCTTCCTTGTAATATTAAACTAAGGCTTAGTTCTACCTTACCTTGAGACAAAAGTCATAAAAAACTTCTTGGTACACATCCCTTTTAAAGTCTGGGGCCAGGGCCAGGATTGCATCTGGCGTTTTCCACTGCCAAGCGGAAAACTCGCGCGCAGGCTGATTAGTGTTAATCGACGATTCAACGCCAACAAACTTAAATAAAAACCATCGCTGAGCTTGTCCTTTATATCTTCCGTCAAATGCCAAAGAAGCCACGTTCGCCGGAAAGTCATAGGTATATACGTTCTTTGCTTGCTTGATCAGCACCAAATCTTTTTCCGCCATGCCTGTTTCTTCAAACAGTTCGCGGTACGCAGCTGTTAAGGCCTCTTCCCCTGGCGCGATACCACCCTGAGGCATTTGCCAAGCATTTTTTATATCGGTGCGTTCAGCCGCAAAGATATTCCCTGCTTGATTAAGCACAACCATGCCAACACATGGACGGTAACCTGCGACAAAACCTAGGTCTGACATACGCTGCAAAAGCCTTACTTAAACACTTTCGTTAAGCTCTGGTACGGCGGTTATCTTCATAAGGTTTATCTGATTGCTTTGGCGTTTCAATACCTCAATATTTAAGCCGCATATCGTGAACGATTGGCCTATTTCCGGTATACGCCTTGCTTCTTGCATGATAAGCCCGGCGATGGTCGAAGCTCCCTCGGGCAAGCTCCAATCAAACTCACGATTAAGGTCACGCACAGGTACGCTGCCATTTACCAATATGTTGCCGTCTTGCTGAACCTTTATACCGCTGGTTCCTACATCGTATTCATCTGCAATTTCACCAACGATTTCCTCTATGATATCCTCCAAAGTAACCAGCCCCATCAGATCGCCATATTCATCCACGACTAAGGCCAAGTGCGACCTGCGTTCCCTAAAAGCATACAACTGATTGAGAAGGTTCGTGGTTTCCGGAATAAACCATGGCGGGCTGGCAAGCGACAGGATGTTCAGCTGCGACAGCTTAAGCTCACCCTGCTTCATGGCCCTAAACAGGCTTTTTGTGTGTAATATCCCCAGTATGTTTTCTGGATTGTCTTTCCAAACAGGAATACGCGAGTACGGACAGTTCAGAACCTCCTTAATCACTTGCGCGGTCGACAGTCCACAGTCTATAGTCACCAGATTCTTTCTGTGGACCATTACCTTACCAACAGTCACGTCATCAAGGTCCAGAATGCCCTTAAGCATCACCTTTTCCTTTTTCTTTTCTTCTTGACCGGTTTGGGAGTGCATTTCTATCGCGCCAAGCAACTCCTCATCGGTTACAACTTTGTTGGCTTCGGGGTTTATCTTAACCCCCACCAGCCTCAAACTGGCTTTACCTGCGGCTTCAAGCAGCGTAGTCAAGGGTCTAAGTACTATGATTGCCCAGCGAATCATCGGCGCGGCAAACAGTGAAAACTTAAGCGAACTGTGAATCGCCAGCATTTTGGGCAGAATTTCGGTATATATAATGACAAATATGGCAACTAAAACAGCGGCGATGGGGACCTTGCCCTCCCCAAACATATTGATTGTAAGCCAGGTTGATATAGTCACAATCACATGGTTCGTCATCTGATTAGTTATAAGTATGGTGCTGATTGAGCTGGCGAACTTTTCTTGCAGCGATTTAACCAGCTTGGCCCGCTTGTTGCCGCTTTTGCTAAGCTGATGAAGATGGGCCCGGGAAGCGCCGGTCAATGCCGTCTCTGCCCCAGAGAAAAAACCCGAAAAAACCACAAGCAGCAAGAGCAATACGATAAAGAATATATGAAGAGGGGGCATTAATTATGTGCTAAAAACACCGCAGTAATTGGAATTGGTTTGTCTTTCAACGAAATCATGAGCATCATCGCTTCGATTATAACAAAACACTCGATAAGACAAAGTGTTTTATGAAAGTCCTTGGGATAGAGTCAAGCTGCGACGATACTGCGGCCGCTGTGGTCGCCGACGACAAAACAATTCTTTCGAACGTTGTATATTCTCAAGAACTTACGCATAAGTTGTATGGCGGCGTTGTGCCGGAAATTGCGGCTAGGGCCCATATCGACAAAATTTCCGCTGTCGTTCAATGCGCTTTGTCTCAGGCCAATTGCGACGTTGACGATATTGATCTGATCGCAGCTACGGCAGGGCCTGGCTTAATTGGGGGGCTGATCGTCGGGACCAGTTTCGCCAAAGCCATGGCTGTATCGCTAAGCAAGCCATATATGCCAATCAATCACCTTGAAGGACATGCCCTAACGGCCAGGCTGACCAATAATGTCGAGTATCCCTATCTTTTGTTTTTGCTTTCAGGCGGACACTGCCAGTCTATGGTTGTGCGAGGGTACGGCGATTACTCGGTAATCGGCCGCACATTGGATGATGCGATTGGTGAGTCATTTGATAAAGCGGCCAAAATGCTAGGCCTTCCAACCCCTGGCGGCCCATCCATAGAAAAAGCCGCACTGTCGGGCAACCATAAAAGATTTAAATTTTCGGTACCTATGCTCGGCAGGAATGACTTTTCTTTCTCTGGCTTGAAAACCGCCGTAAGGGTTCAGATTGAAAAGATTAATACTTTAAATAAGCAAGATATAAGCGACCTATCAGCCTCATTTCAACAAAGCATATGTGACGTTATGCTCGATAAGTTTAAGCAAATCCTGAAGGATAAACGGTTTTCTGATATCAAACAGCTGGTTTTGGGCGGTGGGGTTGGGGCCAATGCTGCAATCAGGCTAAACCTTCAAAAAGTATGCGATAATTGTGGGATAAATCTTATCGCCCCTCCTGCAAAATTCTGTACCGATAACGCCGCTATGATAGCGTGGGCGGCTGTGGAAGGGGCCGCTAACAGCTTTGAAGATTTGAAATTTTGCCCAGATCCAAACTGGCAGATCATTTAAAGACAACTGTGTTAATTTTTTTTACTAATGGCAAATATACTGAATTATGTTAGCCCAAGGTCGGGCGTTTTTGAAAGAGGATTTCAGATGAATAAGAAAATGATTTTGGTTTCTAGTTTGGTTTTAGGATTGAGTGCTGTAAGTACAGATTGTCAGGCTGGTTGGTTTGGTGATACTTGGAATAAATTTAAAGGTACTGCGTCCAGTGCTTTAAACCGGGCAAAAACCGCTATAAGCGAGCATGCTAATAATATAAAAACAGCGATTGTAGAAAATGGTAGACCGCTTCTTGAATCTGCAAGGCAAGCAGGTAGCGCAGCGCTTGCGCAAGCCAAGGATCAAGTGTCGGGTTTAGTACATGAGGCTGGTAACCATTTAAAGCAAACAGGAGCACAGTTTGTGCAAGATGTAAAAGAACATTTGGGCCTATAATTAAGCTTAATAAGCTTTTATCGTATCTTTAGTTTTTCGTATCACGCTCTGCTTTAGTCTTACGACGAAGCATAGCTTTTTACTTTAAATAATACACCCATTTAACGCCAGCGTTTGCGTGTGCGATGGGTGTTTTATTATTTCTAGGCAGATTACTGAATTGCCGAAACCGCGCTTATTTGCATTAACAATAACTAGGCTTACCTTGGCGGATGGGGTGGGATTCGAACCCACGATACGGTTTTGCCGTATACACACTTTCCAGGCGTGCGCCTTCGACCGCTCGGCCACCCATCCTTTGTAAAAAACTAGACTTGGCTAGAGTAAGGAAACCTAACTATCCAGTCACTTATTCAATAAAGGAATACAGCGTAAAATTCAACAGGTCCTTATAACTTCGCACCTTTAGAAGGTGGATCACTTTCCGCGCTTGTGGCCTAGTACAGAAAGGTGGGCGGGATCTGGCTCTAGATGCAATTATTGTTATTACCAAAATATAAGCCTCCTTTAATGGCGACTATACAATCATTTGCCCTACAGTATCTTCCGCTATGTTTGACCAGGCCAATCTGAGGTTGCGGTTATTGTTCTGATGCCACTTGGGGTTTATGGCAAATGTTTAGCCTGCGTGTGATACTCCGCTTCAAGTTTTTACAGTTCTGATTTTTTTTAAGATGCATATTGATAAAGACGTAAATAAGCATATAGGAAATCAATTAAGGCTGCGCCGACAACTTATGGGCCTAAGTCAAGAAAAGCTGGCGGAAAAATTAGGAATTACATTCCAGCAAGTGCAGAAATACGAAAAAGGCGTTAATAAAATAAGTGCAGCCAGGCTGCTTACTATAAGCGAGATTTTAAATACAAATATGAGCTACTTTTTCGAAGGGTTTGATAACAACTCTGGCTGTCCAGAGTATTCCCTGGGAGAAGACAGCGCCGCATATGATGAAGATGTTTTTTCTAAAAAGGAAACATTAGATCTGCTAAGAGCGTATTACATGATAGAGAACGTTCAGATACGCAAGCATGTCTTAGACTTAATTCGCGCAATACCAGAAAATTAGCGACCTTACCGCTTGAGCAAACTTAAGCTTACAGACAAACACAGCTCAAGCGCGTATTTATTTGGCTATAGCATCTGGTCTGTTAGCGGTTATGGCAGCAAACTGCTTACTTAGGCCATATACAGCAACAACCCATATACAAGCAATAAACAAGAAAACAATACCGATAATTGGCGATAGATCAAACAGCGTCCAGCCAGGAAACAAGAACAACAGCAGCTGTTGAATTGCCGCGCCACCAGATTTACCGAAACGGCCACCGACCACTTCAACCGCCGCTTTGCCTTTAATCTTCAGCTCATCATCCAATGGGATATATGACATCTCTTTGGTCGCATCAAACAGTGAATACTTAGTGGATTTCGCCAAAACATTTTGCGCAAAACCTATATAAACCGCCAGCCCCAGTGGTGCAATTGTCAGCCCAGCCAGCATAGGATCAAGCAGATATCCATATACTACAAAGAAGAAAAACAGCGCGCCTGTTACCACTATCATAATTGGTGTGATTACGGCGCTGGTGAACCAGCTGAATCGACGGACAATGTTCATGCCGATAAGCATCATAGCCAAGGCCGCAGTGCCTGTGTACATCTGCACGCGTCCCATGATGGCATTATATTCAGTGCTGTGCGCACAGAACGCACGCATACGATCTTTCCAGACACCTTCAACTAAGTTTATACTGACGCCATAGCATATGATTAGCAGCACGATATAACCCAGATATTTTGACGTAAATATGTACTTGAAGCTTTCGCCCAAAGACATTTTAGCTTTTTTCTTTTTCGTTTTGCCTGCGTTGGCCTCTGGGTCATAAAAACGCTTGTCAGTTAAGACGTTCTTTTCCATCCACCAGTATATACACATAATTATAACGCAAGACGAAATAACAAAGATCATAATACTGTGAAGAGAATGATCCCAAGCCGCTATATCGCTACCACTGGTAGAAAGATTGACTATAAGGTTGCCGGCGGCTATTGCGCCAAAGTTGCTGAAAAAGCCAAACATACTGTAAAAGCGCCTAGCTTCTTTTAGGTTGGTAATTTCATTTGCATACTGCCAAAACATAAGCGAGATCATCACGCTGCCCCAAAGCTCTGCCATTATGTAAAACGATGACAGTGTCCAGTTGCTGGCAATCAACAGCAACCACCTGAATCTAGGCCACAACGCCATAACAGAGGTCAAGTCCGGGTGTAAAGCATCCCTGTTGGGATATAGGAAAAACACAAACAACGCGAGGTATAAAGCAAAAAAAGAAGTTATTGAATAGAATAACTTTGGCCGATTTAAGACATTAGCCAGCTTCGAATAAACCAACATAAATATGACCGCGCTGGGTAGCACGGCAAACAGCTTAAGAGCGCTTATGATCTCAGCCCCACAAAGCGGAACTATTAATGCGTCCTTTGTACAACGCATGGTGCTGTAGTTAAAAACGATGAATAACATCATGAAGGCTGTCGGCAAAAATTTCTTAAGCTCAAAATTGTGTATAGGCCAAAGAATCGAACGAAAACCTTTAAACTCAGCTTCCTGAGTCTTTGCTGCTTTAGACATTTAATCCTCTTTTGAAAGTACCAAACTGTATACAACCCATCATAGACTTTTGCAACCCCATTTCCCGATAATGCTGTACAAACCTAGCTACAGTGCTGATTGCCTTGTTTTCACTCACTCTACCACCTAAACTCATCACACAGATATGTTGGCAAAAAGCCGTATTTAGCCTGCATTTTGTCAAACCACAGCGCCCCTAACGTCTTTTCAAGTTCTCTGGCTGACAAGCCGGTTTTTACAAGAGTTGAATCTATAGCAGCATTTTTAGCGCCTAAAATATCGGTATCCATAGAGTCGCCAATCATCACACGTTTTGGCCCTAACCCGAGTGCATCTAAGCGTTCGAATACTCTGTCATAAACAGATTTATAAGGTTTGCCATAAAACCTGGCTTCCCCACCAAGCTCGTTAGTATATTTGTCGGCGAAAAAGCCAGCGCAGAGTATCTTTGTACGTCCGCGTAAAGCGATTCTATCCCCGTTTAAACAAAACATAGGTAATTTTCTAGAAGCAGCTTTGTGCAAAACTTCCATGATCTCAGCGTCAGAGTCGCCTTCTTCTATATTAGAGGAAATTGCTATTGCATCTGCTTGCATAACATCGTCTGTAAGTTGTATTGCGGTATCACTGAATGGGCTTTTATTGGTGCCAAAGGAGAGATGATATAGCCTTTTGCTGGGATCGGCGGCAAAAAAGTTCAAAATAGCCGTTATAGCCGCGTCACCAGACGTTTGTATAAAAGTTAAGCACGAGGTGTCTAACCTACTGTCAGCAAGAAACTTATATATAAGCGATTCTGATCTGGACGCATTGGTTAAAAGTGCTATGTGCTTGCTGCGAGCCTTTATTTTTTGTAGGCAATCATTGACAGTTGGAAATACGCTAAGTCCATCATACAACACGCCCCACACATCAAGTATGAAAACATCATAACTGTCGCAAATATCACGGACGCCACTGATGGTTTTCACTTTGAGCTCCTTGGGATTGGAATGTATGGGCTGGAGGCTAGCATGAATTCACTTTTTGCTCAAAAACTGTTTTATAAGGCGGTTCTTGTCTGGCGATGAAAGCAAGCTGTAAAACATTTGCCGCTCTAAAGCCATACCTTGAGTAAGTGTTGTTTCTTGCGCTGCTTTTATGGCCTGTTTTGCCATGATCAGTGCCGACCTTGGATTGGCGCTGATCTTTTTCGCCATATCAAGCGCGCTTGAGATTAATTTAGAACACGGGACTGTTTTGGCCGTTATCCCATATTCAAGCGCTTGGGCAGAGTTGATAAACTCGCCTGTCATGCACATAACGCTCGCCATCTGGCGTCCTATAAGCCTGGTAAGTCTTTGGGTCGCACCCAGGCCGGGAATTATACCGAACTTTATCTCTGGTTGGCCGAATACGGTGGTATCGCTTGATATTATAATGTCACACATAAGCGCAAGTTCTAGCCCGGCGCCTAAGGTATAGCCTGATACTGCGGCTATGACAGGGACTCTGCATTCGGACAGTTGTCCCCATTCTTTGCTTATAAAATCATTGGCAACAGCCTGCTGAAAGTCCATCTTTAAGGCTTCTTTTAAGTCCAATCCGACAGAGAAAGCCTTATCCGTTCCGGTGACTACAATGGCTTTTATGTTGGGATTTTTCTCTAAGCTGCAAAGGCTGCTGTTAAGCTTTTCGATTAATGCCTGATTAACTGCATTAAGGTGCGGGAAATCCAGCCTGATCAGGGCAGTGCTGCCGGATATCTCCGTCGTCAGGTAAGCACTCATTATCACCAATCTACCTACGAACAGAAGTAGATTAGTCCAGGCTTGTTAAAAAGGAGTTAAGCCATTACCTCAATGGCCATATCGTGTTGAGATAAAACAGAAACTGTGTAATAAAGAGCGAGCCTTTTAGTGTTTGTAAGGAGTGGTAGCGGATGTTATACGAAACAAAGTTAAGCGCTGCGTCGCAAAAAATCGTAGAGGCTCTGGCTCCATCGGAAAATTTTACGTACGAAACACTTAAGGCCATGTACGACAACCTGAAAGCAGGCGGCCACAGCATAGATATTACCAGGCAGATTGCTAATCAGTTTTTCATTGATCACACTTGCGAAAAAGCGCCTGTCGAAGAGGTAAAAGACTTTTGCGTCAAAGACGTAAACGAGAATCATGAAGTCCCTGTTCGCCTGTATTCCATCGGTAGTAGTGACGACGTTTTAATGTTTATCCATGGCGGAGGCTATATACAAGGCAACTTGGAAACTCATGACAGTCTTTGCAGGCGGTTGGCCAATGCCCTTAAAGTCAATGTATTGTCGGTGGGTTACAGACTGGCGCCAGAAACTTTGTTTCCCGCCCAGCTCGATGATTTGTTAGGTGCATATATATGGTGTGCGAATAAAGCAGGTAAAAACTCAAAACTAATCATTGCGGGCGACAGTGCCGGTGGAAATCTGTGTGCCGCATTATGTTTAAAGCTGCACGATGTTTTGTACGACAGAAAGCCTGATGCGCAAATTTTGTTTTACGCATCGCTGACGAACAATTTTGAATCGCCTTCTTTCAATGTCTTTAGGCGTGGTTATGGACTTACCGTAGATTGGATAAAGTACTATATATACCTGTACACTGGCGAAAAGTTAAACAATCCTGAACTCTCTAATAACAAGTACTTATATCCAGGCCTGGCTGAGGACGCCAGCGTATTCCCAAAAACGGTCGTTGTTTCTGCTAGCTGCGATGTTCTACTGGACGGACAGCTGGAATTTATCAGCAAACTTGAAAGCGCCAATGTGCCTGTTCAGCACATAAACGTAGATGGGGCTGTGCACAGCTTTATGAACTACAGCAGAGAGTTTGTGGATGAAGTGCCTAAAGTCTTATCTCAGATTTCGCAGTGGTTAGAAAAACAACTTGGTTAGTCAGTTCGGCTGATTTTATTTCTAAGCGAAGCGATCAGCTTTCTTATAGTGGCCAAGGGCTTCTGAGCGAATGATGGTATTTTGCTGGCCTTTTGCCAATTTAATTTTCTACTAGACCAGGCTGTATCGATGGCCTCTGTGAACAGCCAAGTTTGGGCTTGATTGAATCTGGGAACCGAAAAGCGCTCTGGGCGGTTGATAAGGTCTTCATAAGCATGTACGTAGTGCTGTATCATTTGTGCATCAGACCAATGCTTTTCCATCCATTCGCGGGAATAAGCTCCCAAATACCCTCTCAGCGGTTTATCTTCCACCAAACGTTTTAGTGCGGCGCTTAGATCTTCTAGTTGAGTATTCACAATCGGTATTTGCGAAATAGCGCCAGTCACTTCATAGATTGTGGAAATTGTTCTGTTATCTAGATACGCAAGGGTCGGTTTGCCCTGAGATAGGCCCTCCAGCGTCGATAAGTGATAGCTTCCAGTTACAACTTCATCAATCACAACGTCAGATGCTTGCTTTTTGGAGAGGGTTTCCAGGTGCGGACGACGAGATATGCATTCAAATTCAAAATGAAGTTTTTTTTGCTGCTTTTCGACGATTTTAATGGTTTCAAACGCACCTTTAGTATTCCATCGACTTTCCCATGCGGACCTCATACTGGTGGGCGAGAAGAAGATTCTACACGACGCGTTGGGGGCTTTGGCCGTACTTGGCAGATAATCCTGGTCAAAAATTGGAACTATATTTGGGACGATACGGGCGCGTGGATAGTATCTTTCGTGAAACTGAGCCAGCACAAGCTGAGCAACCGAATCATTGATTATTTCATGCTGACTGACTCCCCAGGTTTTGGCAAGTTTGCCCGGTTCCGTGTGAAATTGACGGATTAAGCGCTGACCTTTTTTAAGATATCGGTTGAAATCTAGGCCAAATTTATTTTGGCTTAGGTCAATCCAGTTATGCAGATGAATGATATCTGCCGTTTCCAGCAGTTTCAGGATTTCTGATTGATTTTCTGGCCACAGCAGGTCCTCTTGAAACACCCGGGTTTTATAAGCCAAGGCGTCCAGATTAACGAACCGAGCCTTTACCGTCGTGTGTTTGTTTAATGCGTTGACAATTCTGATTGGCGAGCCCGCAAGCGGAGTGTATGAAAAATGCAGTACGCTTAGCCTACTCACACTGCACCGGTTCATCCTCATCTTCGCCAAATTCGTTTAGCTTGATGGCAGATACGACTTTTTCGTTAGGATCTATCCTGAATACAATCACACCTCTGGTGTTACGTCCGGTTATGCGTATGTCAGTGACAGCCGAGCGGATAAGCTTGCCCTGATCAGTGATCAACATGATATGATCATCGTCGTTTACCGGGAATGTAGCAACAACGCAACCGTTTTTCGAACTTACCTCAATGTTCTTAATACCCTGAACACCGCGACTTGTCGTCCTGTAAGCATAAGACGAAGTGCGTTTGCCGAACCCACGCTCAGTAACGGTAAGGATCGACTGATCATTGGCCAGCATCAGGTCGATTTTATCCTTAGGCGTAGCGATTTCCGGTTCGTGGTCTGATTCGTTTTCCAAGTCGCCTTCAACCCGCCTGGACCAGTTGTAATATCTGATATAGTCGTCCCTTTCCTCTGTTGTAGCGGGAAAACTGTTAATAATGGTCATAGATATCACATGATCGTCTTTTTTAAGCCTAACGCCTCGTACGCCATTGGAACTGTGGCCAGCAAATACCCTTAATGCGTCAATTGGGAACCTTACGCACATGCCCTTATAAGTGGCCAACATCACATCAACATTGTCCTTGCAAGCGGCTACAGATATTAATTGCTCACCTTCATCAAGCTTCATGGCGATTCTGCCGTTAGTCCTGATTTTCAAGAAATCCGCCATCTTATTCCTGCGGACATTTCCTTTAGAAGTTGCAAAAACTATGTTTAGACTTCCCCAGCAATCCTCGTCCTTAGGGAGTACCAAAACGGTGGATATTGTCTCACCCTCGGACAATGGGAACATGTTAACCATGGCTTTACCGCGCGACTGAAGCGTTCCTTGTGGCAAAGTATAAGCCTTGGCTTGATACACGATACCTTTGGATGAGAAAAACAAAACCGGCGTATGTGTGTTGGCAAGGAAGATATCCTGGGCAAAATCCTCATCACGCATGGCGATACCGGCGCGACCTTTGCCTCCTCGTTTCTGAAGCTTATATTGCGCAAGCGGCACGCGTTTTATATATCCAGCCTCGCTGACGGTTATCACCACATCTTCGCGTTCGATCAGGTCTTCGTCATCAATATCTATCTCGCCCTCTTCGATAGAAGTTCTGCGCTTATCAGCAAAACTGTCCTTTATTAAGGTTAATTCGTCTTTGATAATCTGGGTAATCCTGACCGGCGATGCCAAAATATCCAGAAGGTCAGCGATACTTTTGATTAAGGCCTTCAGCTCGTCATCAATTTTTGTACGCTCTAATCCCGTCAATCTTTGCAGTCTGAGGTCTAGGATCGCCTGGGCTTGACGCTCAGTAAGCTGACAAATGCCGTTCTCGACAACATTTCCAGCGTCATCGATTAATTTGATAAGGTCCAAAACATCAATTACTGACCACTTTCGCGATAACAGGCGTTGCTTGGCGTCTTGGGCGTCTTGGCTGCTTTTGATAAGGTTTACAACCTCGTCGATGTTGGCAACCGCAAGGGCCAGACCGATAAGCAGATGAGCACGCTCTCTGGCTTTATTAAGCTCAAACTGCGTACGTCGAATAACAACTTCTCGCCTGAAGCCCAAGAAGGCCACCAGCACTTCTTTAAGCCCCATCTGGACAGGCAGCCCATTATGCAAAGCCAGCATATTGACGCCAAATGATACCTGAAGCTGCGTATGCCGGTACAACTGATTCAAAATCACATCTGGCGAGGCGTCTCTTTTAAGCTCTATAACCACCCTAACGCCTTCGCGGTCAGATTCGTCGCGCAGATCCGATATGCCCTCTATCGTTTTATCGTTAACTATTTCGGCTATGTGCTCTACTAGGCGGGCTTTGTTAACTTGATACGGAATTTCGGTTGCGACTATCGCAAACTTGCCGCTTCTAATCTCTTCAACATGGGTTTTGGACCTGACCATAACTGCGCCGCGCCCACAGGTGAAATAGCTGTATATTCCACTGCGACCAATTATTGATGCGCCTGTTGGAAAATCCGGCCCAGGAATCACCTTCATAAGCTCACTAATATCAATGTCTGGGTTATCAATTACCGCATGACAAGCATCAATCACTTCACCCAAGTTATGCGTTGGGATATTCGTTGCCATACCAACCGCGATACCACCTGCGCCATTTACCAACAGGTTTGGAAACCTGGCCGGCATTAATTTAGGCTCGACCGTAGATCCGTCGTAGTTTGGCTGAAAATCGACTGTGTCGAAGTCAAGGTCCTCAAACACGCTGTGTGAGATTTTTGAAAGCCGCGCTTCTGTATAACGCATAGCAGCAGCAGAATCCCCGTCCATCGAGCCGAAGTTTCCCTGCCCATCAATAAGCGGAGAACGCATGGAAAAATCCTGCGCCATACGAACCATAGAGTCATAAATAGGCGCGTCGCCATGTGGGTGATACTTACCCATCACATCGCCGACTATTCTGGCGGACTTTCTGTACGGCTTGTTATAGTCGCAACCGCCTTCTTTCATTCCGTACAGGATTCTTCGGTGCACAGGCTTCAAGCCGTCGCGTACGTCAGGCAAAGCTCTTGCGACAATCACGCTCATCGCATAGTCGAGGTACGACCTCTTCATCTCAGCATCTAGCGGAGCTAAAGTAACGTCCTTATCTTCTGTTTCTGTTGCCAAAATGGTTCCTATAACATTCTAAAAGCCAAAGCGCTGAGATGCGAAGGCATTAAAATGGGATGTCGTCGTTAAGATCCTGAAAAGGATCGGGGCCACCGGATGCAACATCACCCGAAGAAGGCGCTGTAGAATCGCCCCCTTGAGACGCTCCAGCAGGTTTGCTGTCCAGCATAGTTATTTCCCCTCGAAAGTTTGAAATTACAACCTCTGTTGAATATCTGTCTACGCCTGAAGTGTCCTGCCATTTTCTTGTTTGCAATTGCCCTTCGACGAAAACCTTCGATCCTTTATGCAAATACTTTGAGGCAATTTCAGCAAGGTTTTGGTTGAAAATAACGACCCGATGCCATTCCGTCCTGTCCTTGCGCTCACCAGTAGCCTTGTCCTTCCAGCTTTCTGACGTTGCAAGCCTTAAGCTGGCAATCTTGGCACCATCCTGACTTACGCGAATCTCAGGATCGCCGCCTAAATTGCCGATTAACATAACTTTATTCAAACTACCTGCCATAATTAACTCCTAGGCGTTAAAATCACAAAAAACATACATACGCTTACCTTTAAGCGGCTTTAAGAGCGCCTTCCAAATGTTGAAAAGCCGTACCCTCATCTAAGTCTTCTATTGCCGCATACTCGCCGACCAGACGCTCTAAGGACAATTGATACATCAAACGCTCGCTGTAAGACTGTTTGCCGCCAATGCTGGAGCGAAACAGATCCCTGACAACCTCTGCTATCTGAACTACATCGCCTGAGTTTATTTTGGATTCGTACTTAACAGCCCGGCGACTCCAAAGCATACGATTGATCTTGCCTGGCTCTTCCAGAACCTGCACAGCCTTCTGCATCTGCTCGCGTGAGCACAGTGGCCTAAGCCCTACTGAGCCAGCCTTGCTCACCGGTACCCTAAGCTTCATGCTGTCCTTGTCGAAGGATATAACAAGAAGCTCTAGGATAGTTTCGTCTATGGCTTGTTTTTCGATATCGACTATTTTTCCAACGCCATGAGCTGGATAAACTACCGATTGTCCGACCGAAAAACGCTTATTGCTAGCTGCCAAATTACCACCTTATTCAGAAAAGACTTTCTACTGGTTCATTAGAACACATTCTGCTATCCTTTTCAAGGCTTGTGAAGTAAGTTGCGCTTAAAATTTTCTTAGATTTTTGAGGGCATTATGGCGGATGAAAGCACGCAAATAGAAAGGACCTCGGTTGAATCGTTCGATTCCATGCTGGGGCAGGTTATACCCGTGCTGGACCATGGTTTTATCCGTGTAATAGACTATATGGGCGACGATACCTCTATTGTTCAGGCTGCCCGGGTCTCTTACGGTAAGGGAACCAAGCAATCAAAGCAGGACGCCGGGCTAATCGATTATCTCATGCGCAATGACCACACCTCACCGTTTGAGATGTGTGAGATTAAGCTGCACATCAAAATGCCGCTGTTTGTCGCTCGACAATGGCTTCGCCACCGAACCGCCAGCGTTAATGAATATTCTGCTCGATATTCCGTTTTAAACGACGATTTTTACGTACCTGATACAAGCCGTATATGCGCACAGTCTCAGTCCAACAAACAAACCAGCGGAGAAGCTCTACCTTTGGACGTAACCAAGCAAATTATTGATACTATTAAGTCGGTTTCAAGACTCGCTCATGATAAGTATAAAGAGTTGATTGACATAGGCTTAGTCAGGGAGGTTGCTCGCAGCATTATACCTTTGAACACCTATACCGAAATGTACTGGAAGATTGACCTGCACAACTTACTAAGGTTTGTAAGGCTTAGAAACTCTCCTCATGCGCAATACGAAATACGGGTTTACGCCGAAAAGATTCAAGAGCTCCTTAAGGCCTGGGTACCGCTGGTTTACGAGTCATTTATAAAACATAAGATGCATATCAGCGACAAGTTAACCTAATTTTTACTAAAATTATGTTATTTCGGCTTGGTAACGTTTGAGAGTTGTGGTATAATACTTGTGTTATGAAAAGAGTTAGTTACACCACTTGGTTAAAAACAGCTGCCGCCATCGCTCTTGCCTTTACGGTTGAGGATGGGATGTCGGCTGCTCCTCGTGATGTAAATTTAGTTTCAGTTGAGCAGGTTCGTGACGCCCAAAATAAGCCAAAAGGTAAGAAGTATGACAGATTTGGATTATCGTGGCTGGGCGCAACCAGTACGTCCGAAAAGGACGAGAGAGGTATGCTTATAGGCAGCGATATTTCAATAAGAGTTACTCCATCAAACGACCGTATGACGTTCTTGGACGATAGACAATCAAGAGATTTAAAGCTGCAAGGCGGATCGATTGTCTCTAAACTTATTTTCCCTGTTGGCCCGCATATTTCGACCTCCATCGGTGCGGATACTGAATTTGTAAGATTGGACACTGCAGATCCTCAGATTAACTCATTACACAGCAGAAATCGGCTAAGATACGGACCTAATGTAGGGGTAGGGCTGTCTTTTGGGCCATGGACAGTCAAAGCGTCTTATTCACGCATGTTTCCATTTAAAAAGGGAGACGGTTTGCCTTCGCCGGATCGCAATCTGCGGCGCGGAGAAAACAAGTTTGGCCTGTCTGTGTTGATGGGATTCTAAAAAGCCTTCAGCGTATTTTTACCGCATAACTGTTGCATTATTTCAACAGTATTATTCTCAGCCTTATCAGCAGTAATATAAGTCGTCTATGATACTGTCTTATGATGAATAGTCTAGATATCACCCTGTTTGAAAACGACCTCCCGGTTGGGCTTGACCTTGGGGATGAGATAGCCATAGATACCGAGGCTATGGGGCTTAACATACACAATGACAGGCTGTGTCTTGTGCAGATTGCCACCAGCGCCGGCAAGTGTTTTCTGATAAAAATCGGCAGTCCAGCCAAACCGGCCTCCAATCTTACCGAGGTCTTGCGTTCGCAGAAAATTACCAAAATCTTTCATTTTGCTCGCTTTGATGTAGCTTTGCTCAGTAAAACCTTTGCTGTCCCGGTCAATAACATATTCTGCACTAAGATTGCTTCGAAGTTGGCCAGGACTTTTTCAAGTAAGCACGGTCTTAAAGATCTGTGCCCCGATCTGCTTGGCGTTGAGCTGTCAAAGCAAGAGCAAACCTCAGATTGGGGAGAGAATAAATTAACCGAAGAGCAGCTGAAGTATGCTGCCAGCGATGTATTGTATCTGCATCGGCTTAAAGCGAAATTGCTAAAAATGCTGATACGCGAGGGCAGGGATAAGCTAGCCTACGATTGCTTCAAAAACCTCAGCACAATCGCTGAGTTAGATATATTAAGCATAAATCCAGACGCTTTATTTTCTCACTAAGGTCATGTATCGAAACTCGCTGTACCTGAAGCTTTAAGCGCTGCTCAGCGGCTGTATTTTCGATTTATTTTCTGAAAAACTTGACAATAAGCTGTAAATGTTGTATACTATTTCCTATTCAGCAGAGATGTTTAGAATGTTCTGTACGATTGAAGCTTTAAGGAAAGAATGCGACGAGAGCGCCATGAGTGCCTCGTGCTTTGCTTCTAGTGCAGTTGCTCTGTATCCGTACTATCGGCCTTCCAGCCGATAATATTTTAACAAACACTTTTATCACATCGTACGGCCTAGCTTACTAGCAGGTATTTGCAATGTTTACACGATTACATAAAACACGGATATGGAGCTTAGTTATGAAAAAAATTTTAATAGTTGTCGCGGCAGTCGTCGTATTTGCCGCAGTATTTTGGAGCGCGAAATCAAAGGATGATCTGCCGATTGTGGCCATTGTAAATTATGGCCCGCTTAAGGATCTGGAGATTTCTATCCAAGGAATTAAAGATGAGTTGGCAAGCAACGGATTTATCGACGGTAAGACGATTAAGATTGAAATCGCCGATATAGCGTTCGATCACTCTTTAATCCCGCAGACCGTCCTCAATTTGAGAAACCATAACCCTAAGGTGATGGTTGTGATATCAACGCCTATTGCCCAGTTTGCGAAGGGAAAGATTCGCGACATACCGCTGGTTTTTCATGCGATTACGGATCCTGTGGCTGCAGGACTGCTAAAAGACAAATTACGCTCAGAGGATAACATTACCGGAAGTTCTGACCGGCAAGATTTGCATTTACTGCTCACCCTCGCTAAACAGATATTTCCGCAAGCAAAAACGATTGGGCTTTTATGTCTTACATCCGACAGCAACGACACCGCTTTGTTGGCGATGATGAAGAAGGCGGCGCAAGCTTTTGGCCTGTCTGTCTTGGCAATTCCTGTAGATCAAGTACGCGATATTCCGGTTCGTATACAGAAGTTCAGCGGAGCGGTCGACTTTATCTATGTTGGCGCCAGCGGTCTTCACGCAGCTATGCCGACCATTGCCGCTGAGGCGCAAAAGATGAATATCCCAGTTTTCGATTCAGAAGATCAATCGGTCAGAAGCGGCCTAGCTTTGGCAAGCTTTGGCGTGAACTATGAGTCTGTTGGCAGAAACGCCGGTCAACTTGTTGCCAAACTGCTGAAAGGCGCGTCTGTTCAAAGCCTCCCGCCCGTTTTCCCAAAAACTGAAGACCATAAATGTTTCGTCAATAAAAAGCTGGCAGAGAGGTTTGGGATTCAGGTTCCGGAAAACGCCACCGTCGTGGAGTGACAGAAATGCCGAAAATGCCGCGTTAAATAAATTAAGCGTCTATGTTGGTGGCGTAAAGTGCGTTTTCCTGTATAAAGGCTTTGCGCGGACCAACTATATCGCCCATAAGCATAGAAAACGTATCGTCAATCTGCTCGTACTGCTCGTTACCGATGGACACCCTGTAAAGCGAACGAGCGTTTGGGTCAAGAGTCGTCTCCCAAAGTTGCTCTGCGTCCATTTCCCCAAGCCCCTTATAGCGTTGAATACCAAGCCCCTTTCTTGCTTCAGACATGAACGCATCGAACAACTTGATCGGCGATGAGACAACAGTTTCTTTATCACGCATGGATAGGACAGCTGGATAATCTAGCATCTCGTGCAGTTCATCGGCCAATTTACCAAGGATCTTAACCTCCGTTCTGTCTGGATTGTCCAATGGAATCTGATAGTGACCACTTACTCCACGCTCGGTACGCGTAACGTTGATACCTCCACCGGCGCTTTCTGCTGCCGACCAAGTTGCACTGTCAAGCGCATTAAGTTTGTCAGACAAGGCCTCAAGGTAATTTGCGGGTCGCAGGTCGCTGAACAATCCTGCAAACGAGGCTTGCTCTATCACATCAGCCAAACAGTTTGAAAAATACGGCGCCAAAACCGCTTGCTTAAATTTAGAGATTGTCTTCAGCAGTCCCTTCAGGACCTCTCCTGCAAAGCTGTGGCCAGACTTTTTTCCAGTTACAACTGCATCTAAGGCAATATCGAATAAATAATCGTCCAAAGCATGTTCATCCTTAAGGTACACTTGAGAATTGCCACGTTTAACTTTATAAAGCGGCGGCCTGGCGATATAGAGGTATCCTTGCTCAACCACCTCGCGCATATGGCGATAGAAAAACGTAAGCAGCAGCGTACGTATGTGGCTTCCATCTACATCGGCATCGGTCATTATTATGATTTTGTGATAGCGAAGTTTGCCGACATCAAAGTCACTTGCGCCAATCCCGGTCCCAAGTGCGGAAATCAGCGTGGTTATCTCAGCCGAGCTTAGCATTTTATCAAACCTAGCTCGCTCAACGTTAAGAATTTTTCCTCGTAAAGGTAGAATCGCCTGGAATTTACGGTCTCGACCTTGTTTGGCCGAGCCTCCGGCGCTGTCTCCCTCAACTATAAACAACTCGCTTTCGGCTGGGTCTTTGCTTTGGCAATCGGCCAACTTACCTGGCAAAGTAGCCAATTCCAGCGCGCTTTTCCTACGTGTCAGCTCACGCGCTTTTCTTGCGGCCTCACGGGCAGTAGACGCCTCGATAATCTTGCCAACAACCCGCTTAGCATCGGCGGGATTTTCCTCTAGCCACTCAGACAACTTATCGCCGACTATACCCTCAACGACCACCCTGACCTCAGACGAAACCAGCTTATCTTTGGTCTGGGACGAGAATTTTGGATTAGGCGCCTTCACCGATAAAACGCCGGTCAACCCTTCCCTAGCATCATCGCCTATGAAGTTAATCTTGTCCTTTTTGGCCCCAGCGACTGTAAGCAAATACGCGCCTATGGTTCTGGTAAGCGCATTCCTAAACCCAGCAAGGTGAGTGCCGCCGTCACGTTGCGGAATAGTATTAGTGTAACAGCACATATTCTCGTGATAGCTGTCATTCCACTCAAGCGCCAAGTCGACCAAGATATCGTTCCTCTCGCCAAGTATATGAATGGGATCCTTTTGCAATGGAGTTTTATTGCGGTCGAGATGCTTAACAAACGCTACGATTCCGCCGTCGTACAGCATTTTGGTACCTTCGCGTTTATCTTCAGACCGCTCGTCCTTAAGGTCTATCGCGATGCCAGAGTTAAGAAACGCAAGCTCTCTTAAACGTCGCTCAACAATCGAGTAATCAAAAATTACATTGGTAAATACCTCTGACGACGGCCAAAACCTTACCGCAGTCCCTCTGCGCTCAATTGACTCGCTTACTACACGAAGAGGGGCCTCTGCATTGCCGTCAATGAAGCGAATAAAATGCTCTTTACCGTCGCGCCAAACGGTCAATTCAAGCTTGCTGGACAACGCATTCACCACAGATACACCTACGCCGTGCAAACCGCCAGAAATTTTGTAAGAGTTTTGGTCAAACTTACCGCCAGCATGCAGCTTCGTCATGATGACTTCGGCGGCAGAAACGCCTTCTTCTGCGTGTATATCGACCGGCATCCCCCTTCCGTCGTCGCAAACCGATACTGACCCGTCAACATGCAAGGTAATTTCTATATTCTTGCAGTGGCCTGCTAAAGCCTCATCTATAGAGTTATCGACGACTTCAAAGATCATGTGATGCAGGCCAGTCCCATCATCGGTATCCCCGATGTACATACCAGGGCGCTTTCTTACAGCCTCTAGGCCACGAAGAACCTTAATGGAACCCGCATCGTAATTTTCGTCAGTCATAACATCCTTTTAAAGCAAGAGATTCGCCCGATTTAAGTTAGCTACCACCCCCTGTACACAGGCCATATTATGGCCTCTGCGCGTTATAAAGTAAATGTTATAATTACGAAAGGTTATAAAAATCGCCTGGATTCAGGTGTGTCACGATCTGTTAGGGTTGGGTATCTTTAAAGGCTTGAAGGCCCGTGCCGGATTAAAATACCCACCCTAACCTAATTGTGTCAGGTCTTGCTCTGCAAGACGTTTGGTTGCCTAAGCCCCAGAAAAGACGGCCATTCAGTCTAAACTTAGCGTCGTTCCCATCCGACGAGCAGGGGCTTTAAATCTGGCATTCTGCAGATCTGTTCGCACCAGATCTATGCATCTTTGTAAGAACTGGTCGAACGGTCCGTGGGACGCAACTAATCCATTCCACTGCGCTGCTTGTTGTCGTAAACTAGGCTCTTGTCCTGCTAAAGACACTGCTTGCGTCAATAAACCTACGCTCATTGATTTTCCGGTTTTTGCTCGTACCCTATTACATTCTTTTTGCCATAATATCAAGTCTGTTTCAGCTTTTCCCAAACTAGCAATTTCTTTTTCCTTTACCGTTGGTAATACTTCTGTTTGAAACATTTGCAGCAAGCTTAAAGAGTCCTGTAACCCTAATGTAAGTTGATTTTTAGCGATTATATTTCTAGGTCTCTTCAATTGCTCCGTACTAAGCTGCTGTAACAAACCAACAAGCTCCGGACGTCTACCATGCCTAAGTACGATCGGCAGTGTACTAGGTTCTGCAAAAATTGTGCCCAGATCATTGACAGTAAGCTTTACCTTATCGCAATTTAATAAAACATGCAGACTGTCAACGAACTCTTGTTCTTGTGGGCTTTGTTGCATTTTTCTAATTACCATTACAATAGGACTCTGATCTAAAAACATTATGCTAGTGTCTATGTAGGGCAATCCCAGCAAATATTGTAAATCTGGGGTAGAATTTAATGCGGCAAAAAACAAAGGAGGCATAACCTCTACATCAACATCTCCGACTTTCGCAGTTCTTTGCACATTAACAACGTCAGGCCCACCGTATTCAACAGACATTTTCAGTATATCTTCTACAGGATTCTTCTCCCCAGGGTATTTCGGCTCCCAGATTGTCTTGGCTCGAATTGCAGCCGTCAACCAAGAAAGCACGTGATAACTTATGCTTCCATTTCTTGACGCTGTAGGCCAGTCTGAATTAAAGTGGCTGATACCCGTCTTTGCATCTTCCTCAACAACAATATTCACCCCGATTAGGTTGGGACTTAGGCCATCTAGCATTAACCTAAATACTGCGGGATTGTGATTAACTATCCCTGCAACAACCAAAGGGGGATAATAATCTTTGCCTTGACTTTGCCTAATAACAGGGTGCATTTCAGCAACAAGAAGTGGACGTTGTAACAACGCTTTTCGAGATAAATTATGCATACACGCCATTCCTGGATAAGCAAAAGGAGCAGTTACAAGACAATTTAAAAGCGTATGTGCATTAAAATCCGTTAAATTGCCGTGAAAAACTGACAGAAATTGTCTTGCTTTATTATTCCAGAATTCTATTGTCTCTTTTCCTGTGATGCCTATGAAGTGAGTATTTTCGATGATCTGCCTCTCTCTTTCTTGCTCACGAGTAGTTGCCGCAAATTCCATCTCATTTAGCTGCTCTGGAGTTAAAGGCTTTTGGCTACTTTCATAGGCAACGAATAAATCATCGTCTTCTCTGAAAAAAAATCTTGGAGCGCCGCTACTTACCACTCTTGGAAGTGGCTTTAACTCAGACTGAAATTCGGCTCTACCGTCCTGACTAGAGTAAAATGTTGCCATTCTAAATCCTCTTTTATAAGGCCGAAACACTATAAGTAAATCCATTGGCGTGCTTACAAAATCATCACGATCAGCTTCAGAGCCAGACACAGGAACAAAAGCAGGAACTCCAGACACGAGAATTCCTACCTTCTTTATATCTGGCGGATCATCATCACTAGGAAACAGGAATCCGTATTGACACTCATGTGTTGATACTGTTCTTGAAAGGACTGACATTATTAAAGTATCATCACTGGCGATCTTTCTTTTTTCAAATAGACTAACTGCAAACTCACCATCACCTTGCAATGTCCCAAATACGTCGAACACAGCACGATTCTTTCCTCTTATACACGACTTAACAAAATTTTTATTAATACCGTCAAAAAAAACGGGCAACTTCTGGATTTAAAGCGGCGACTTCTTCGTGGAGCAGTTCGTTTAACGTAACGTTTATTGAAGGTAAATGTCCTCTGCCCGTAGCGTGCCCAGCTCTACCAATAGACATATCAATAGCCAACGGTCGTCCACCTAATGCGGGAGAAAATAAATCATATAGCTCAAAGCCAGCTTTTGCCTTTATGCTCTCTGGCGTTTCCATCCTCTGTTGCGCAAGTGTAGACGAACTTTTTGTTCTCAAGCCACCCCTTGGCCTTGACCCTTGTGCAGGTGCAATTGACTGCAGAAGAACGCATCCCAATATAGCTATATGGCAAAAAGACTTATTCATGGTCAAACTCTATTAAAGTGATAATATACCCCTAATATAGATACTTTTTTTGCCTTTTGCAACATTTTATATATTGAAGCGAAAGTGAATGATATCGCCGTCTTTCAGGATATATTCTTTGCCTTCAAGACGAACTTTACCTGCGTTTTTAGATGGCAACTCGCCGCCAAGTGATACATAATCATCATAAGCAACAGTTTCTGCGCAGATGAACCCACGTTGGAAATCAGTATGAATGACGCCGGCCGCTTCCGGTGCCTTGGCCCCTCGCTTTATGGTCCACGCTCGCGATTCTTTCTCTCCGGCGGTGAAGAACGTTATCAAATCAAGCAACTGATACCCTTCATGTATCATACGCGACAACCCGGCTTCAGTCAGGCCAATGGACGCAAGATATTCACGCCTTTCGTTATCGTCGCTCAAAAGTGCGATTTCGGCCTCTATAGCCGCGGAAACGATGACGACTCTACTGTTTTCTTTTTTGGCTAACTCCGCAACTTGTTCTGTAAACTTATTCCCGGACAAAATCTCGTCTTCTGGGACGTTACATACATAAAGCACGGGCTTGCTGGTCAATAGCTGCAAACCATTAAACAACTTGGTTTCTTCCGGATCGTCCAAAACAATTTTTCTGGCTGGGATCGATTTGGCTAAGCTGTCGATTGCCCTGTTCACCAGGCTTAAGGTTAGACCAATCTCTGGCCCTTTGTCTATGCGATGCTTTTTTTCCAAAGCGGTTTGACGTTTTTGCAGACTGTCGAGGTCGGCGAGCATCAGCTCTGTCTCGACTATCTCGGCGTCACGAATCGGATCGATTGAGCCTTCTACATGGGTGATATCATCATCCTCAAAGCACCGTAGAACGTGAAGAATAGCGTCTACTTCCCGAATATGCCCCAGGAACTGATTGCCAAGGCCTTCGCCCTCGCTGGCTTTTTTTACCAGTCCTGCGATATCCACAATTTCCAGCTGAGCGTTGATTTTCTTTGCTGAATGAGCCAGCTCGGCCAACTTATCAAGCCGCTGGTCAGGCACGTCAACTAAGCCGATATTGGGGTCGATCGTACAAAAAGGATAATTAGCTGCTTGGGCGGCCGCTGTTTGAGTAAGCGCATTAAACAATGTCGACTTGCCTACATTAGGCAGACCAACAATCCCGCAGTTTAGTCCCATAATTTACTTAGCCCCAACGGCCGTTTCTTTCACAACGCTGACCAGCGCAGGACGCAGCAATCGGTCATGAATAACATAGCCAGTCTGGAATACTTCCGCTATTTGCCCTGGCTTGATATCGGCATGCTCAACCTCAACCATGGCTTGGTGATGCGCTGGGTCAAAAGCGTCGCCAGGCGCGGCTTTTACTGGTTTAACGCCATGACGCTCAAGGGCGGCCATAAGTTCCTTTTCGGTCATCTTTATTCCCTCGATCAGGGTTTTACCGCCAGCGTCTCCAGCCGCGGCAAGCGCTCTTGAGAAATTGTCCAACACCGGCAGAAGGTCATGTGCAAATTTATTCAAGGAATATTTGATTAGGTCTTCTTTTTCGCGCTGAAAACGCTTCTGAAGGTTTTCATTTTCGGCCATAGCCCGCAGTAACGAGTCTTTCAGGCTTGACTGTTCTTCCCCAGATTCTACAGCTGCCGCAGCTTGCTCGTCCGTCATTTGCGCTTTTGTGTCATCATCGTATGCCTCACTAGCGCCCTCAGCGCCACTTGAGCGTCTTTCACTCATAATCGCCTCCTATTCTAGAACATTTTTTCTACTATTCGCGCCGTAAAGTCCACCAAAGGAATTATTCGGCCATAATTTATGCGTGAGGGGCCAACTACGCCGACTGCACCAATCATCTTTGACCCTGGCACTATGCATGGCGCAATCACAACCGAACAGCCAGATATATTAAAAAGCGAATTTTCTGACCCGATGAATATCTGCACCCCTTCGGCGGCAACCACCAGATCCAACAATTGCTTGATAGTCTCTCTAGTCTCAAGCGTGTTGAACAGCTGGCGCATTTGCTCCAGCTCATCGGCCTTTTGCACATTGTTCAGAAGGTTAGACCGACCCCGCACAATGTAGCATTCATTGTTATAACTTGTGTAAGACTTCACCGCCAGGCCGCTTTCCAGCACACGAATAGCCAGCTCGTTAAGGTGCTCTCTTTGCGCCTTTATGCCGTTTTGCACAAGCAGTTGCGCCTCAGTCAGCGTACGATCGGTAATTATATGGTTAAGGAAGTTGCTTGCTTCGCTTAGTATTGAAGGGGTTATCTCGGCTGGCGTCTCGATAATCCTGTTTTCAACCAAACCGTCTGAGGTAACAATGACGATCAAAGCTCGCCTGGGCGCAAGGTAAACAAACTCAATATGCTTAAGGTTTGAATCCCCTTTAGGGGCAATCACCAGACTGGCGCATTTGGTCAGGCCAGACAGACTGTGGGCAATTTCCTCTAGGATATCCGGAACCGACTTACCGATAACAAGCGTCTTATGCTCTATAGAGTCTCTTTCATCTAGGGTAAGATTGCCAACTTCAAGCAACGCATGAACAAACATCTGCAAGCCCTCATTGGTTGGAATCCTTCCGGCCGAAACATGAGGCGCGTACAGCAATCCTGCCTCTTCCAAATCCGACATAACGTTTCTTATGGTCGCTGGCGACAGAGGAATGCCAATATTCTTGGACAACGTCCTGGACCCTACAGGCTCGCCGGTTTCGATATACATGTCGACAAGGTGCTTGAACACCTCTTGTGCACGTTTGTCTATATCAGACAGACAGGCCATAAAACTCGTGACTTTATAAGCAGCGCAAGTATATACTCATCGTCAGCAAATATAAAGAGTAGGACAAGTCATGGCCCGCAGTAATCGAGGAGTGGCTGAGCTTAGGCCGATATCCTTCGAGCCAAATGTGATGAAGCATCCAGAAGGAAGCTGCCTTGTAAAGTTTGGCGATACTCATGTCATGTGTGCCGCCTCGGTTGAAGAAAAAGTGCCTGTATTCCTGAGGAATAAGGGGCAGGGATGGATCACGGCTGAATACTCTATGCTGCCCTGCTCGACAAATACCCGCATCGAAAGGGAGTCCGCTAAAGGAAAACTAACAGGCCGCACTCAAGAAATTCAAAGGCTGATTGGCCGGGCGCTTAGGTCCGCAGTTAATCTTAAAAGCCTAGGCGAAAGGCAAATACATATAGACTGCGACGTTATTCAGGCCGATGGAGGAACCAGAACCGCCTCAATCTGCGGCGGTTATGTTGCTCTGGCGCTGGCGTGCAGGAAATTGTTGGTCCAACATACCATTCGCCAACCACCCTTATTGGACAGTGTGGCTGCCGTCTCCTGCGGCATAGTGGGAAATGCTGCTTTGGTGGACTTGGATTATGAAGAGGACAGTAATGCTTATGTAGATGCCAATTTCGTTCTGACAGGAGCTGGAAAGCTTATAGAAGTTCAGGCAACCGGCGAAGGCGGTGCTTTCACAAGCGATCAAATGAATAATCTTCTGCTAATGGCCTCAACAGCCATTAAAGAGATAACAAGTAAGCAAATCGAAGTACTGTCGAAATTTTAAGACCTTGGATGGGGCCTAAATTAAATCTATCAGATGTGGTTTTGAGTTATGTCTGTTTGATTGCTTGCGTGTAATAAAAAGAGTGGACTTTCTTAGGTAAAAAACCCACTCTTATGGCTGTCAGAGGCTGATCATTACAACTGCTTACTCTGGAGATGCTCCTTCTTGTGGTAGGCTCTCTAACTCAGACATAATCTGAAGCAATTCAGGGTTACGGGAAGTTAGATCAGTCCAATGAAGGTCGAAATAACCGTTTCTGTCTTGCGCCTTGTTCAATTTGTATGCATGCCACAAGAGGCTGCGGTTTGAGTTGATCAGTTAAATCTGGCGACAGTTCATTCTGCAAGAAATGGAATTTATATGCCTGAACGATATCAGGTCCGGTTCCTTTATAACCAAATGTCCTGATAATATCGAAGTAGACTTCATCGGCCACTCGTCCCACATCCATCTGAACCGAAGGAGCAAAACCAGGGTGAAAACCAACAGAAAATCTGCTATAAGCACCGAACCAATCAAACATTGGGCCAACATCTATAGCTTTTACTGGACGTAAATCTGATTGCGTCAATACATCATAGTTGAAAGTACCATACATATTTTGAAGTCCCTTTATAAGCCTAGCAGTTGCGTCAAACTGCTCCTGAGGAAATGGATACCAAAAATGTGGATCTCCTGTATTTGCCGCGGCTCGCCAAAACCTTCGATCGGCTCAGGTTGGTCTCTACATCCTGGATGCAGCAGGTGTATGGTAACTGAAGAATAATTAAAACGGCTTTCACCAGCAAAGTCTGACTTTCCTAAAAGGTATGATATTATGATATGGCGCTATTTGGATTAACGAGACAGATAATCCGACCGTCTGGTAAAACAACGAAATGCGAAGAAGTACCATTAGTCCTGTGGCATCTTAGCAGCTCATCAAGTTCTGAGCAATGAGTGTAACGTAGTACTATATGATTCGCACTATCTGGATTCCAGTTTCTAGGAACCCTCGGATCCCCGTCTTTATGCATACAGCTTACTTCAGGACAAAGCCTATACATAACGCCATTCGTACATTGACTATTGTCCAAATGGCGATTTTCGATATCAAGCCCGGGCAAGCTAAAATCCGGCATATGAGATACGCTGTCTGCCGCAGATATAATGAACGCAAACAATAATATACATAAATTTTTCATAAAAACCTCGATAAATAACCAAATGTTTTATAGCACATTGTTTTATGGATAAAAATAATTATTTTTCTAATAGCTCGCCGCCCCAAAAATAAGGATTGTAAATATTTTAAGAATAAAATACTATCTGTCGGGAAGAAGATTTTTGGAGAGCATTATCTAGTGAGTATTGTCTACGTAAGAGACGGAAATCTTGAGCAAGCGATGCGTGCGCTTAAAAAAAAGATAAGTCTTGAAGGTGTGTTAAGAGAATGCCGTCGCCGCAGCTATTTCGAATGCCCGTCACAAGAGCGTGTACGTAAGAAAGCTGAGGCCATCCGTCGTACTCGAAAGATGCTCCGCAGACGTCAAGAAGTGAATGGGTTTTGAAGTTCTGAATACGTGACTTCAGTGTTTAAGATGTAATGTTGGCTAGGGCCTTTCCCCAAATTTCCTTAAACATCTAGATTCAGAGAATATTTTAAAACATTAGCTAATAAGTTCCAAATTTACTGCCAAATCGGCATTTCTGGATAGATCAGCAAGAGCTTAACAAGAGTAGGAAAAATATGGCAAAGTTTGTTGAGCTTACCAGAGCGGTTGACGGACGATAATAAACGCAATAAATACCTTATTAGCAGATCTTGATTTTATTGATCGATTAATAAGGGAGGGCAGGTTGTGGCTATACTTGGCAGGCGTTCGATACTGAAATACATGGACAAGGGCGATATAGTTATAACGCCTTTTAATCCCAATAATTTAGGCCTTATGCAGTATGATGTGACCCTTGGCGACGTTATATATCGGGTCAAGCATATCGGGGCGCTGAAGCAATGTTTTCAAAGTTTATTCAACAGAAATGGGTTTTGCATAGACCTTAGCAAACACAACAGCCAGGAAAGGTTCAAGAGGATCGAAGTAGATAACTCAGGGTTTATTATTGGTTCGGGAGAGGTTGTGCTGTCTTGTACGAGCGAGCTTATCGGCAGCAATTGCGCGAATATCGTGCCGATGCTAGAGACTCGGTCCACTTTGGCCAGGAATTTCGTTTTTTCTCATGTTTCGGCAGGGGTTGGTGACCCAGGATTTAAGGGTAGCTGGACATTAGAGCTTGTTAATTGCTTCCCCTACCCGATTAAACTTATCCCTGGTCAACGTGTATCCCAGGTCTTATTCCACTTTATCGACGAGCCCGATTACGATGCGCCGCTTTATAACCGCATATATAATAACCAAAAAGAGCCTTTGGTTCCGAAACTAATCTGATCAGGTCGTGGGTTGTGGAAAAGGTATATTTGGGCGGAATTTCTAAGCTCGCACTCACGAATTTTCGCTGCTATCAGTCGCTGCGGCTAGACAATCTCTCGCAAAATATTATTGTTTATGGTCAAAATGGCGCTGGCAAAACCAGCATACTTGAAGCAATCTCGATGCTGTCCGCTAGCCATGGCATCCGCGGCGCAATGCCAAGTGAAATCAAATGCTCAGACACTGTGGCGGATCAATGGGGTGTAGCCGCTCTGCTTGATACGCATAACGATCAAGTATCGATTGGCGTTGGTAATGCGCCAAGTTCCGATCAAAAAAACGCAAAAATAAATGGCAATCTAGTAAACATTGCGGAAATTGAAAAGTATTTATGGCTTCTGTGGATAACTCCGCAGATTGATAAAATCTTTATTGAGCAACTTAACGTTAAAAGGAAATTCTTTGACCATTTGGTTAAGGGATTAGAGCCTAAGCACCATATAAAATGTCTAACATACAAAAAAACCATTAGCGAAAGGATGAAAGCCTTACAAACAAACGTTGGTGATGAGGTTTGGCTAAGCACCATAGAGCACAAAATTGCAGAAACATCTTTTAGCATAGTAAAAGCGCGGGCCAGTTACTGCGAAAAGTTCAATGAAATTTCGCTGCAATATCCTGCAAACTTTCCCAAAATAGCTCTATCTTTGGAAGAAGATATTGAAGTTTCCGATTTATACACCGATACACTGATTGGCAAATTAAAGGCAAATCGCGAGAAGGATCGCATTACCGGTATTACTAACGCTGGTTCGCATCGTAACAATTGGAACGTAAGCTTTAGGAATAGGCCACTAAGATCCGAGAATTACTCTACCGGTGAGCAAAAAATAATGCTGACCTCTGTGATTCTTACGACGGCTAAGCTTTATACCGCCTGCCGCGCTGGTATGCCAATTCTATTGTTTGACGACACGATTGCTCATCTTGACGGTGATAACTGCAGGTTATTTTTTGAGGAAATAAGCAACATAGGCATTCAGACTTGGACAACCAGCACCACAAAGCCGTCGCTTTCACCTGATTTTCAGTATATCTACGTTAAGTCTGGTGTATGCATACAAGAGTAGCGAACCTTCTTTACTTCTACCTTATTCAGGATTGCCTGCATAAGTTTTAATCTCATAAAGCAAGACCGCGATGCATTTTACGCAGCGGCACCAGCGCGCAAACTTTTGTAATTAGAATTGAGAATATCTGCATGCATGGAAAAGCGGCAAAGATAAAATTATCTGCCTTAAGACGCATATCGTCTTGACGAGGCATATGGAGTCCGTTAAACCTTAGTCTGCTTTATATGGCGGGCGTAGCTCAATTGGTTAGAGCGCCAGATTGTGGTCCTGGAGGTCGTCGGTTCAATTCCGATCGCTCGCCCCACTGGGATTATCGCGTTCATGATCTGCTAAGCGATTTGTGAAAAGTCTATTCGAGTTAAACATAGCGCTGGTATCGATTTGGCTTTACTCAATTTAGTTTCAATAGCAAAATTAACAAAAATATTTGCTTTATCTGAAAAACTGTGATACCAACTTTGTTAATTAATCAATAAAATATTAGGACAATTATGCAAAAGTTTTTATATTACATCGTTGCTCTATGTTTATTCAGGGAAACGGCTCTTGCAACAATAGAGCGTCCTGACTTTTCAAATCCAACAACATCAACCGCTCTTGAAAACCTTTCCGAACACATGCGGTCCTCACTTATTAAATACTGCGGCGATATTCCGATTTCGGAAATGCACAAATTCGGCCAAGGAACTACTTCTGTTTATAAAGTTAGTTTGGCCGATGGAAGAATTTTTGTAATGAAAGATTCCAGAAAAAGCGAAGTGGCAAATAATCGTGTGGCACTTGAAAAACTTGAAGGGAGAGGTAATGAGCCTTTATGCCTAGAAGGTAAAGCAGAGCCATGGGGACGCTTTGTGACCATAACGCACTGTTTCCTGAATGGAGAATGGCAAGAGGTTAATGATCCAAAAGTGCCCAGTTTGCTTGATGAATATATTGATTACTCTTTTTTACAAGAAGACAGACAACGTAATGGCACGCCTATTCCGACCATTCAGCCTTTCTTCTCTGGCATAGGAGACCTTAGCCTTTTACCTCATGAAAAACAGGTAATGGCCATGAATCATTTAGCAGAAGCTGTTGTTTTTGCTGAACAATTTGGGATTGCTTTAGGTGACCTGCATCTCGATAATTATCTTTATGGTATTAATGGAGACATTGCTTTCATAGATCTAGATCCACATGGAAGCTATACAATTCCGTATTGTCTGATCAGCCCCTTAATATCGCCTAGATGCGGAGCACTAACAGACCTTGAAATGGTATGTCATTTGCTACGCAGTCTATTAGATTGCAGTGAAGCACATTCACCAATTTACACAAAAACTTTAGAATTTATAGAACAAGGATGGCAAGTTTCGCCATATTTTTTGAATCATTTTTTTAATGAAGCATGGCGTGAAGTAGGTTTTGCAGGAACGATTAGCGCTTGTTTTACCAAATTTGAAGGGCATCTCGCAAATACGCTAACAGAGCAAGGTTTGTTATTCAATATATTTGCATTTGAAAGGCATCCCACAAATACGTTCACAGAGCAACGTTTGTTATTAGATATATTTGCTCGCGCGGCGGCTAGCGCACAGCCAAATCAGCTTGCATCAAATTATATGGAGTCTTGTCTGTTTGATATAATGAAAGTATGTAAGTTTGGTACTGGGAAAGTATCTTATGGGGGTGCAGTTTTACTATGCGTGCCAAGGTATTTTGGGAATGAGTTTGCTCAGTTTGTAGCAGATGTAAGTCCGCTTCATTTTGCCTTATGGGTTAATTTCATGATGAATGAAATGGATACCGGTCGCAAGGGATATGACATGGATTTTATTGAGCTTACTTGGCGGTATATGCTAAGAGATCAAATACATATGGGGGTATTTGGACGGCATATTGGCAACCGCGCAAAAGAGTGGCAAAAAATGACCAAAGGTCCAGATAACCGGCGATATGGTGTGATGGTTGGTGAAGATTTATATTAAGATTAGGCTTTCATATAAGCAGACTTCTTCGCCTATTTAATAAATCCCAATCCTTGCGTTTCTAGACGCGTAACGGGTGGTAAGGGGTCATGGCCTGCACATCCCTTACCTTAGCCTGACGAACTACAATGCAAGAGTTAGAGTATCAGCGTTGATTTCTTGGGTCGGTTTTATCGCGGGGTAGAGCAGCTCGGTAGCTCGTCAGGCTCATAATCAGTAGGTCGTTGGTTCAATTCCGACGCCCGGCACCATTGAAATTACTTAGTTTGCTGAAGGTTTTGTTTTTTTATAATTGTAGGGATATTGAAGATTTATCCCA
>JAISFO010000006.1 GCA_031263535.1 Holosporales bacterium | reverse complement strand
TCTTAAACTGCGCCTAGATTTAGCAATTGTATAGGGGGGGGGGGCTCTTAGGCGATCTAACTAAAAAGCAGATTGCAGAAAAAAATTCATTCTACTTTGATAAATATGTAATACTATGTTTTCAATATTTCTTACTGTATTGCCCAAGATAACCAAATGGCTAATCCCTTATTATTCAAAAATTAACTTGAAATTAATGATTGTTTGTTATATATTGATTATACGCTCTGGAGTGGAAGTACAGATCTTGCTCTTGAAGAAGATGTTACTTCTGGTCTGAGTGTAGGGGCAAATAGGAATGTATGTTGAATCTAATTAGAAAGATTAGAGTCTGATACAAAACTGTTTGCCAAAGAGTTTTAATTATTTTTGAGGAAAGTGAAATGAATAAAAAATTGTTGCTTAGTGCTACTGCATTGGCTTTAGTATCGTCGGTGTTAGATAATGATGCAATGGCTATGAGAAGAGCGGATGCTTCGGCTACAGAGGATAGCTACATTTCCGAGCTAAGGCAAAAATTAGCACCTAAAATTGCCGAACTTTCACCAAATGGCGAAATGCCTTCAGGAATGAAAGAGGTTGTTGATAACTATGCTTTACAATACGGTGACACAAACCGCATAAATGAAGTGCATAATCAACTTTCTTTAGAAGGGAAACAAGGACACGTTCTTCTGTTAGAAGCTCTATCTAAAAGTCCGCATCTGGAAAACGTTTCTTTGTCCCATATAATGCAACTTTACCCAGAGTTAAATGATCATTATTTAATAAGAGGGTCTTTCAGTACCACATCTCTTCATGATCAGGCTTTTGCTGTGGCTTCTGTAAAGCCGATATACGATGTTTTTCCAGAAAGTATGCCTGCAGATATCAAACATCGTTCGATACAAGCTGCTCAGGGTGTTATTCCCCTAGAAGAGCTTCGTAAGGCTGTCCCCGATTATCACCCTGATCCTTATGGCCTCCCAATAATAAGTAGCGAAGATAGCCAAAGCTATATAGCGCATTTGCTTAGGGAAAATGGTGTAGATGAACGGGATGCCTCAGATATGGCTCGTCGCGCTATGGAAGCAAAAAACAAACCTTCTGATAGGGATTATTACCTTAGAAGTGCATTCAGGGGTGTGAGATGGTGAATGAATAGAATACCGCAGGTATTTTTGTATCCATCGCATTGTGTTCTGTCCGATACGCAATTTGATAGTGATATATACTGGCCGTCTTATACCGTGAAGTATTTGGTAAGAGACGGCCGGCTAAAGCTCAATGTGTAACGCCACTACCTCGGACGGCAAAGCTTACATCCGTGCGGTTGCTGGATAGTGATCAACTTACAAAGAAGCGTCTCGGAAGAAATAAGCGGTCTGCCCTGACGTTTCTTGTATTTATTACGCCGTTTTCTGCATCAATGAAGCAATTTAAGTATATATACTGGTTGTCTCATATCATGAAGTATTTGGTAAGGGATGGCCAGCTAGAATCTAATGCGTAGCTGTTACCTTGGATGGTAAGGCTTACATCTATGCGATTGCTGGGTAGTGTACCAGCTTGCAAAGAAGCCGTACATCGGAAGGAATAAACGACCTGCCAGCGCTTCTAGAGGTAAGCGTTACCAAAAAAGAAAATAGATACCACGACTGATAGTTTTTTATATTTTATCACGTCGCGGTCATTTACCAAGCTTGAGATTTATCTCTTCGTTATCCTTCCCTAACCAACTGAATAATATTTTAATCTTTCCCAATTTGGGCTTGCTAACGCAAGGCTCGGAAGCCTGAACGGCTTCCTCGATTGCCAGTTCTGCGAACTGAAGTTTACCTAAGCTAAAATTATCGCTCGATTCAAAGTCACCAGCTTTATCTAAATTTGATGTAAAGTTATGATTTGTAGATTTTGCTAAATTTAATTATTTGCCACAGCAATAACATCCATCGAGGATGGTTATGTTGAATTGCAAGCCGCAACCTTGGCTGCGTCATATCAGACTCGCCATAAAACTTGCCTAGACGATTATCAAACCGAGGCAAGTTAGTATTACATCCATCAAGCAAGCCTGCAAGTTTGCTTGAACGTTTATAAAACTGCGTTTATGCAGCATTACAGTCATCAAACAGATCTTTTAGGCTTTTTTAGTTAGCAACCCTTGACCGATGTAGCACAGTATTAGACAGATCGTCACACGTACCCCCCTTTACAAACGGCAGTAACAATCCGACTTGAGCTAATGGAGAAAGAAGCTGGAAGGTTATCTCTTAGAGAATTGGAAGCGTCTGCGGGCTTTTCTACGGCCGTATTTTTTGCGTTCTACCGTCCTGCTGTCGCGAGTTAGCAATGAATCGGCTTTCAAAAGATTATGTAAATCAGGCGAGTAACTAAGCAAAGCGCGGCTTATACCATGACGCAAAGCGCCTGCTTGTCCTGATAAGCCCCCGCCACTAAGCGTACAAGTAACGTCATACCTGCCAACACAATCGGTCGCGATAAAGGGACGCAATACAACATCGCGTAAAGACGGCTTGGCAAAATACTGCCCCAAATCTTTGCCTTTGTTTATGATAAACCTTCCGGAACCAAGCTTAATCCATACTCTCGCAACCGCTTCTTTACGACGACCGGTACCATAGGCGCGACCAAGCTTATCGATCGCTGGACCACGTTCGCTTGCAGGAACCGCAGTGTTGGATTCGCGTAAAGCCTCACCCAAAGACCCAAGCGCTTCGCCTAAGCTGCCAGCGGCTTTGCCAGTACTTGACTCTGCAGTTGAGGATTTTAGGGTTATTTCTTGATCAGCAGCGACCTTCTTGCTGCGTGTTCCACTGCGTACAACGACCACTTTTTCAATCGCCGCCTTAGCTTTGGTAGGTCGCCCAGACGCCGTATCCCCCTTGCCAGCTTTAGCCGATTTACCAGCACCGGAGCCCACTGCCGATTTACTTTTAATCGCGTCCCCCAGCGATACAGTTTTCTTCGCAGGCGCTTTTTTATCAGCCGATACGGTCAATTTTTTATCGGCAGCTTTACCAACCACCGCCGTTTTAGAAACAGCCGTCTTAGATACCACTTTTACAGTCTTGTGATCAGCTGATTTTGTACTGCTTTTAGTGGTTTTTTCTGTCTTATTCTTACCGGCATCAGTAACTTTATTTTCTGTTTTACCAGCAGAAGATGCCGTTGCTTTACCAGTAGTTGATTTATCTTTTTCTGACTTTGACACTTTTATCTCTTTTTGTTTTTTGTATTAAGCGAAGCAATATCAACCGGTCGTGGACTTTGTGCTTCGTGCGGGTGCGTAGGCCCTGCATAAACCTTAAGATTGCCCATAATCTTCCTGCCTAGAGGATTACGAGAAATCATACGTTCCACCGATTTAATCAAGATTTGCTCAGGATTCTTGCTGGACAGCCGCTCCGCAACGGTACGCTGCTTTATGCCGCCTATCCAACCTGTATGCCAGTACAGTATTTTATCCTTAAGCTTATTGCCGGTTAGATGAACCTTGTCGGCATTAACCACGACGACATAGTCTCCACAGTCTACATGCGGAGTGAAAACCGCCTTATGCTTGCCGCGCAAAAACCTGGCAATCAAGGCAGACAAGCGCCCAAGCACCATATCTTGCGCATCGATAAGCAACCATTCCTTCTTCGCATCGGCTGGTTTTAACGAAAAAGTCCTCATTCAACCCAAACTTAAAGACATCATATCAGTTGTCATTATTCAATAAACAACCCTTAAGTCAACACAAAAATAAGGCGAATTACTCGCCCGATGTATCCCTTGTATCAGATATTTGCCATACGCCGAATTCATTCCTGACGGCAGACAGCTTTCTGGGACGCTCTTCGTCAGCCGCATATATAAAATCACGGGATATACGACCGCGTTTATCGAAGTAGGCCTTGGCAGGCACAATAACCCCACTTGCGCCAGCTCGTTTGTTATTCCAGCGAAATTTTTGACCAGAGCGTCCGGTTTCTAAGGCTTTATAAATCGTTGCGAATAGCGTAGGTCTATCCTCAGAAGAAACATCTATGCCTGAGGCCACATTGACAAGGTGAGCATAATGCGCAAAACGATCACCGGCTTTACTGAAGTCATTTCCACCAGAACACCCGCAAAGCGCCGTCGCGATGAACAGAACGTAAGCAGCACTACTCATCCGTTTGCTTAGGAACCAGGTTAGAAAGAACCTCAACTTGCTTTTCGGTTTCCTGTGATTCGTCGGACCAATCCGCTTCGACTACTTTGGCCTTCACGTCAGCCATTTTTTCCTTCAAGGCGCCTAAGCTTATGTCAAGATAACGGAAAATAGTGCGAACCGTAGTGTTAAAGAACGGATAGCAACGCGATTGGCTTAAACAACCTGGCACATTTTCCAGCGAGAAAAGTAAAAACACAAACAAACATGCGGTTATTATAAAAAATCCACGCACTATGCCAAAAGGGAACCCTATAAGCCGGTCTAGACTTGACAGATGGCTTCCCTTAACCGCTATGGCGGCCAAGTGCTTTATTACTGTTAATACTATGAAGGCACATGTGTAGGATATAAACCAGCAGGTAGCGCACAACAAAACCTCATTAGTTATATGTCCGGCCAAAAATTGATTAGCGTGCGGGAATATCAGCTTGGCCCCAACAAAGGCCAGCGCCCAAGCGCAAATGCCAAAAAACTCAAGCACAAAACCGCGAACAAAACCAATTATTCCGGACAATGCCATAAAGCCAAGGACACAATAATCAACTAAGTTCAACCCATATGTCTGAATAGACGCCATCGTTTCCTCATAAAAACTTTAGCAATAATACGCCACAACGATTATTAATCCAAGTTTAGCAATTTTGTATTTTTTTTAGAAAATGGTTAATTTTAAATTTTTCACGTTAACTTAAAAATTAATAAAATTTTATTTATCTTTTAATCGAAATACATCATAATCACATCTGTATATGTTTTATGAGGTGAATTATGCGTAAGAATTTTATAGGCCTAGCCATTTTCTCTTCTTTAACTGTCTGCTTGGATGCGCAGTCGATGCTTACCCGCCATTATGACGAAAGTCTTACTAGAACAGCCACTAGGTCAAAAAGTACCGATTTTTCTCGGCCTCAATTGTTAGAAGAGTCTCCAAGAGGAACTAATCAACGATCAAGGGCTAGTGCTCGGCCGCTCTAGTCGATAGATATGCGCAGCCGCTAGCAATAGAGCTAGACAAAACAGCCTCAAGCGCTGATGATTTACATAGCCCATTGGTGGTACTTAGAAGTCCACTAACCAGATGCCAACAAACCGCCACAGAAGTACTTAATCGAACTTCAAGATGGGGGCAGGTAAGATATGTGGACACAGAGGCAGCCAATGATGTCTATATACCAGAGCTAACTGGACTTCCTATAGATAACCCACAGGTTGTACAACTGTATAAGAAGTTCGCAGAAAATCCTTTAGAATTTGGGAACGGCAAGGAGAATGGTATGTTTATAGTTTATAACTTATTATCATCTATCCAAAATACGGCGTCTGACTTGATTGCAAGATCGCGTATTCCCACTAATAATTTGGTTATGATGCTAGTTACTCATCAAATACCGAGAGCAGTATTGCGCTATGTGTTTGAAAAACAAACATTCGACGGTCTTCAAATGGTTGAGGATTTAGATGGCGGCAATTTTTGGGCAAGAATACAGTATAGAAAATTAAAAGGTAGTCTAGAACAATTTAAGCAGCCCTTCCAACATCTACACCTGATGGGCACCATGACGCCAGTTCTCGGTCTTGTGGATTAAGCTACATAATTTCCAGCCAGGCTTTGCTTAAGTGGCTACGCAAGCCTGGCTGGCGAGTTTGTCGGCTCTTTCGTTTTCTTTGTTGCCAGCGTGCCCCTTGACCCAGTTCCAGGCGATGTCCTTATGCTGACATAAAGCATCCAGTTGCTCCCACAGATCCTTGTTTTTGACTGAGGCTTTACTTGAAGTTTTCCAGCTGTTTCTTTTCCAACCCTGCACCCACTGCGTTATCCCTAAGCGGACGTACTGGCTGTCTGTGTGTATCTCAATCGACGCTGGCTGATTGATACAGCGTAAGGCTTCTATGGCGGCGGTTAGTTCCATCCTGTTGTTGGTGGTGTTAGGGTCTCGACCAGAAATAACTTTTTCCTGGCCGCTTATGTTCAAAATAGCCGCCCATCCCCCAACGCCAGGATTGCCTTTACAAGCGCCGTCTATAAAAATCTTTACGCTATTCATAAAGCGAAGTGGTTCCTGACTTTATTTTTTCTTCCAAAAGCGACATGAATTCCGCTTTACCAAGACCAGGCGCAATATAAGGCATAAACTTTACCTTTATGCAACCAGGATATTTAGTAAAAACCCGCCTAGGCCAAACTTTACCAGAATTCAGCGCAACCGGAACCACCTTAGCGCCGGATTCCTTGTATATGGCATACACCCCAGCATGCAATTTACCAAACTGACCAGATGACATGCGCGTTCCTTCTGGGAAAATCATCACGTTAAACCGCTCTTGCAGCCTGTCCGCAGCCTGCTTGCTCATAACAGATATCACGCGCAAGCCGTCCTTTCTGTTTATCGCAATCATTTTAAGTCTTTTTATGATTTCCCCAAAAAACGGTATGCGGGCAAGTTCGGCCTTAAGCACAAAGCACGCCCTTGGAACAATTGACATAAATGCCAGGGTTTCCCAGGCAGACTCATGCCTTATGGCGTATATTGCGGGCTCTGTAAGAATGTTTTCCTTATCATAAACCTTAAGGCTCGCCCCTATACAAAAGCAAAACCATCGATGAATTCTTTGGTTTACTTTTACAAAGAACGCATGGATGGCCTCGGCATCTCGCTTTACAAAAAAGCGCCCCGTTATGAACGAGAAAGACAGAAACAAATAAAGCCCGATATTAAAAATCAACGACTTGAACCAAAGTAAAATGGAACCTGATGCCTTGGCGTTATCTGCTGGATTAATTTTCGCCGAATTTATCACTTTAACAATATTGACGGAATCAGGCACACGATTGCATTATACTCCCTTAAAGCCAAGGCAAGCCACCTTCCTCCGCGTTTTCTGGAAAACACTGGATATGGAATGACTTCAGCATTTATCTCCGCACGGCGTAATAAAATCAAGCTTCTTAACATGTGATAGTCAGACGTCACCAATATCAAAGATTTAAATCCACGCTCTTGTAGAAACTGTTTAATTTCATGGGCGTTGCCGACGGTATCCTGCGCTTTGTATCCAAGCGAGGTCTTACAGTAAGAAAAATCCCTGTCATGCATATATACTGAAAAATCCTGCAGTGACACGCACTTGTTAACCCCAGAAACAAAAAGGTTCGACGCATACTGTTTTTCCAAAAGGTCTATAGCGCATTTAGTTCGGGACCTACCTCCGGTAAGGACCACGATTGCATCGATTGGCCCTGATAGCTTGGCCATCAGTGCCTGAAGATCTGGCTGTTTGGTTGGCACATTAAGCAGAAAAACAAAAAATCCCAAAGCCCAAAGAAAAACTACACACGCCAAAAACTTACACGCAAAAATCAAGGCGATTGCTGATTTGCTCATACTGCGACCTCTCGCTCACCATACATCTTCCAGACTCTGGCGATCAATAAGTAAAACTTCAGGTAAACCCACTTGTATAATTTTCAGATAGACATAGTGGGAAAGGCTCGCAACAAGCGCTCAAAGAGCGGTTTGCTTATATTAATAAAAAAAATATATTGACAATTGTGAGTTTAGTGTTGTATATATTAAATATCTTTTTAAGGAATAAAAATACATAGTTTTATAAAAAGCGCTTTTTACTGTTTATTGTTAGGGTTTGTTATAAGCAATTTAAATACCGCTCATGCTAGTCTTCCAGACTCAGAGAACCCCGCTTCTCTCTATTCCGATTATTTAGAGATTCGAGCGGATTTGAGGGGTGCGAGATCAGATATTGACGAGGTTCGGCGCCTCGCTGGCGCTCTTGCCGAAAAAAAGGAACAACCATCCAGTGATGATAAGCCGCCCGTCTCTTCCCGCGGAATTATAGACGAATTAGATGAAGAATTAGAGAGACATCAGCGTCTTCAAGCACGCTTCAGCACGTACAAACAGGGTATTACTAAATCATCTGATGAGCTTAAAGATAGCTCAGCTCTAGGAGAAGCAGAAGCTAATGTAGAGCTGTCTGGTGATGACAAATTGCCTTCTCAAAGAGTGGCGTCGGTTGTTACTACAGTTGCCGAACTTGATATTCGGCAGGCTGCAATAAACTTTGGAATTGAGCCTGGTGGATCAATATTAGACATTTTCCGCGTATTGACCGATAATTCAAATATGGGTGAGGCGGCCGTGCAGTGTGGTTTATCCCACGACGCTTCTCTTTCGGATATAATGGCATTTTTTTTAGATTTGAATTTGGGGCCGGCCGTAGAAAATCTTTATCCTGGCCATCACGGAGACTCTTCACTTATAGAGCTTATCGATTGTGCTAATAGTGGATTCGTTATAGTAGGACATGGTTCTCTTAGAAGAGATGGCAGCAGCCCTTATCCCCGAAAAAAAAATGTAATACTACGCAGTATAAATGCTGCTGTTTTGGAACCGTTTTCTACTGATGATTACTGCGGCCTGAGTTGTGTTGCCGCAAACGGTAGTGAGATTGTGGCTGTAGGTGAGGAAGGTTCAGTGTGGGTCAGTATGGATGGAGGAGTCATTTGGGTGCGGCAAGATCCTCCTGTTAGGACAAATTTGCGTTGTGTTAGATGTATAGATGGGCGGTACATTGCGGTGGGGGATTTTGGCGCAGTTATAACCAGTGAGGATGCAGTGTCTTGGACGTTACAAACATCGGGCGTTCAGCGTAATCTTAATAGTATTACTAGCGCAAATGGATATACACTCATCGTAGGAGATCAGGGTACAGCACTTATTAGTCAAGACCATGTTAATTTTGGCGCGCTAGAGACAAATACTAGGGATAATATCTTTGCATCCACTGATGATGGAAATCAATTCATCGCAGTGGGAGAACATGGTGTAATGTTATTAATTACACATGATGGTGGTCATGTGATTCCACAACGTTCGGGAACTGAAAAAAGCCTCTTTGCAATTGCATATGATAAAATACAAGCCATCGCGATAGCGGTGGGTGAGGATGGCACTATATTAGCGTGGCGGAGTAATTATAATGAATGTGTTCGGCAAAATTCAGGCACGACAAATAATCTTTATGCATTAATATACGCTCTAGGCGGTTTGTTCGTCGCAGTAGGAGAGGGAGGTACAGTATTAACTAGCCCTCTTATTGATGAGGGGCCGTGGAACTTGCAGCAATCAAATACCATTGATGCTCTCTATGGAGTCACTTACTTTTCATGGAGAGAGCCTGTTAGTTACGCTCCTTCAAGTAATTCTGTTGTAAACGATATAGCGATACGTTTATCAGATGTTGACCCCAATATACTTGAAACGTCGCCGTGTGCATTAAACATTAATCTTGATGTGCTTACAGCTACAGATCGTACAACGGTGCCACATTTATTAGACGCTACGCCTGATGACGATTAAATATTGCGCGCTTTATGCCCAGGAGTACGCTAGTTAATCTTTACAAAGCCGGCCATCCACTTACGCGGGTGGCTTTATTATTTTTTTTAATTTTCCTTATTGTAATTTACATTGCACTTGCCGAAGGTCGTGCTTGATTGATCGTTTAGATAAAAAAACATCTTGACAAATATGAATTGCTATTATAGTATGGAAGATAGCCAATTTAGAAAGGAAATAATTGAAAAAGTTTAATTATTGCATGTCGGTCGGGTTTGTTATTTTTAATCTACATACCGCCATTGCTTCTCGCCCATCTACCAGCTTAATTTTCTCTGTTGAGGAATCTGCAATGGAGGATAAGTTAGCGTCGGTGAGAAAAGAAATGCTAGCTCTTCGAGCATGCGCTGAATCCAATGCTAAAGTTTTAAGAATGGCAGAAGCTAAGTTAGGGATAGTGGATCATGGATCAACAGATGCCGAAAGACTTCAAAAAGTAGTTTATGCAGCTGCACAAAAACCTTATCATCATCATGACGATAGCACTAATGATGATGAAATTGATCCAACGGCTCCCCCAGCCCCTGAAGCTCATGTTGATGGGCAAGCGGCTTTGGTAGGTTCTGGCAGCGACGACGAAGCTGGTTCGGAGGCATCGGCTCCCAGACCTTATCTAGGGCAGGTTGCTGCTCGTATTGGCTTAGATCCAAGCAAACATTCTACTATTCCGGCCTTACTTTCGGCAATGGGGTCCGAGGATTTTACGCAAAAATTAAACACAATGGGTAGGATGCTGCGTTGTGAGCCTAATGTTCTTGCCATCCTGGCTAGGATAGCAAGCCTAGATTTAGGAAGAGGAGCAGAGGGAATCGATCCTCGATACAATGGCCTAAATAACATACCAAGTCTTATCGATCGGGGTATCGCATATGGCGGCACAAACCGAATGGTCGTGGTAGGATCTTTGTTTGATGAGGGATTTGGGCTAGTTAGCTTTGATCAAGGGGTTCATTTTGAACGACAATTGCGTTTCGATGGAAAGGTAAAAGACGTTGCTCATGGGGCGGGATGGTTTGTCGCTGTAGGAGATGGTGGGCGTATATGGATCAGCCCAAATGGACTTGGTTTTACGAAACAAAATTCTGGTACTGAGCAAGATTTATTCCGTGTTATTTTTTATAACAATCAATTTATTGTGACAGGAGATAAAGGAACGCTGTTAGTTAGCTTAGATGGAGGAATTAATTGGCAATTATTAAAGTTACCTGATGGGATATATTCAAATTACAAATTAAATAGCATTGTTTGTTGGCAAAATGAGTTCGTTATTTTTGGGGCTTGTCAAAAGCGCAGTAATACCTATCCCTATTATCCGCAATCAATTGGCGTGTTGCTTAGCAGCTCAGACAATGGAAAAAGCTTGCATTTAACGGAAATTGATAGTGATCGCCCTTTTTTGGGAGTTGTCACATATAGTGGAAATCAATGTATAGCTGTAAGTAGTGATCGTACATATGGTAGTTTAGACTTAAAGAGCTTTCGATGTATCGCTAATAGTTGTCCATGGCACAAGGAGCCAAACGTTAATGAATCCCTTTTTATTACCTATGCCGCAGACAGGCTTATTGTCACCACAGAATCTAATATGTACACTAGTACAACAGGTGGCGGTTGGGATCGTGCCCCAAAATCTCCTGGCTTATTTCGTAGAGTCATTCAGGATGGCGGAACACAATTCGCTATTACGGGGGAAAATAGCATAATTACTAGCCAAGATGGATTTCGGAGCTGGGAAACAGTAAAGGAATCAAAGGATGGTCAGGTTTTTGCAGCAATCGCCCACAGTGAATAACAGTTTTAAAAACTAATTTGCGTTACTAATTTCAGAGCCCTTAGCTAATATTTGGTAAGGGCTTTGAAGTTTTAAGCTGACCACAAGCGGCCATTATATCCTGTCCACGGCTGTTACGAATTGTACATGTGTAACCAGCTTTGCGAAGGATTTTTGCAAAATTTTGAATAACCTCCGGGTCGGAAGGCTCTAAATCGCTTCCTTTCCAAGGGTTAAAAGGAATAAGGTTTACTTTTGCACGGATGCCGCTTATCGTGCGTGCCAGTAAAAGCGCGTCAGCCTTAGAGTCATTAAAATCCTTAAGCATAATATACTCAAAAGTTACTCGCTCAGTCCTGCTGGCTTCTGGATACTGTTTTACAACAGCAAGAAGTTCGCTCAATTTAAAAGTTTGATTAATTGGCATCAGGCGCGACCTTTTGTCTTCGTCTACGCTGTGTAGTGATATAGCCAGATTAACGCCAGTATCCTGCGCCAATGGCAGTATTTTATCCGTTATGCCGGATGTGGATACGGTTATACTGTGTCTTGAAAAGGCTAAGCCTTCCTGGCTTATAAGTATGCTTATGGCCGTGCATACGTTGTCATAGTTAAATAACGGCTCGCCCATGCCCATGAACACTAAGTTAGTAATTTTCTTGTTATGGGGACTTGTTGGCCACTCGCCAAGGATTTTTTTGGCGAACAGTACCTGTGCAACGATTTCGCCAGAAGTGAGGTTTCGCTCAAAGCCTTGGGTGCCGGTGTAACAGAATTTGCAGCCGATAAAACAGCCAATCTGGCTTGAAATGCAAAGTGTTCCCCGGGTCTTATCTGGAATAAAAACAGCCTCAAAGCTTTTGCCGTCTGGCGCTTCAAACAGCCATTTTTTCGTTCCATCAGCAGACGCAAGCTCTTTGGCCGGTTTTGCCAGTTCACAAGATAATTGATCTTGCAAAAAAGCCCTTAAAGAGCCGGGCAAATTTATCATTTGACTAAAGTCAAATTGGCCTTGGACATACAGCCAATTCCAGACCTGGTTGGCTCGGAATTTTTCCACTCCATTTTTTTCAAGAAAAGCCGTAAGCGCCAGTAAAGTTAGGTCGAATATGCACTGAGGGTGGTTTTTATACTGCAAAGGCTTCAGATTGGCTTTACATTAATTGGCGGTCAGTTTAGCATGTCGCTAGCCATGTGCGCGAGCAAAGATTATGACTTACAGCACCTATACGCCGATTGAGATGCTTGAAACCATGTTTACACAATGGGATTGCAAGCATAAGCGTTTTGACGGCCGAATATGCGCCACTATGTCAGGACACTGTGGCAAATATGCTTTGGGTTTTTCATGGAATCGAGACAGGCGCATCCTGCACTGCTATTGCGATATGTCCACAAAGTTCGAGGACAGCAAACTAAAAGAAATAACAGAGTTGGTTGCCACCATGAACGAAAAGCTGTGGTTTGGGCATTTTGATTTAATATTGTCTCAACGCATGGTGATATTTTGCGTTTCTAATGTCATTCAGGAAGAGTACGCCTACGCGGAAGTGCTTGAAAAAATGATCGATACAGTGCTGATTGAATGCAATAAGTTTGTGCCGGCTTTTAACATGGTGATTGAGACTGGAACCCCACCCGAAAAAGCCGTTGAGGTTTGCCTTATGGATGTGGAAGGTGAAGCTTAAGGCTTTGGCCAGCTTTAAGCCGTCAATATGGTTGGCCGTCGTATGCGTTTTATGTGGGTGTACGAAAGGCGGGAATACCTTATTGGACCATAGGGGATACCTTAAGCTTCAGAATATCTCTACTCAGCAGTCTCAGTCATTTGAAAAAGAAAAACAGCAAGTAAAAGAAAGGCTCAAGGCATCTGGCGCGTAGCGACTAGCAAAAAACTTATGGTATCGCCAAAGCGCGAGCGGCAAAAAATCTTTGATGATCGGCAACGTTATGCACGCGTAAGTAATCGGCGCCGCTTTCGGCAAGTACTGAACTGACTGCCATTGTTTCAAGATCGCGCTCAGCGGGCGGAAGCCTTGTTACGGCGCTGAAGTACGATTTACGCGAATGCCCCATCATTACCTCGCAGCCTATTTGCTTAAGCGCCTCAACATTTCTTAAAAGCGCCAGATTTTGATAGCAATTTTTCCCAAAACCAAGCCCCGGATCAAATACAATTTGGTCTTTAGTAAACCCATTACTGCATAGTCTTGTATAAGTCTCCTTGGCCCAGGCGTTAACATGCTCAACTGCATCGCCTTTAATCGTGTGTTCTTTTTTAGGCGGAACGTCCAGCGAGTGCATAGAGACGATTTTGCCTCCGCTTTCTGCTATGGCTTTAAGCGTATGGTCATCCCATTTATTGACAACGTCGTTTATCCAATATACTGGGCCCCTGTTTATAATTTTTTGCACAATCTCAGGGGACAGCGTTTCTATACTGATGCAGATCTTATATTTCTCATGCTTCTGAAAATCCTCAATCCCAGCAAGAACTGGCTCTAGCCTTGCCCATTCCTGATGTACGTCTAGCAGCTCAGCGCCAACTCTAAGCGATTGTGGTCCAAGCTCTATGACCGCGGCACCTTGCTTGACTAAGCGAATTGCGTGCTCTATCGCTTCCTCTGTCTTAAAATGCTGACCACCATCGGAAAATGAGTCTGGTGTAATATTGACTACCCCAACCAGCTTGGGAAACAGGACAAAGCTGTTGGTAAATAAAGACGACAGGTCTATAGCCAAGTCGGCGGTTGTTGTGTGATCAGGATACGTCGCTTTAGGGTCAATTAAACCTATCAAATGCAGGAAAAATGGCCGATTTAATAATTCTTTATGCGGTATTGTTAAGTCTGGGATTTCAACAGCCTCATCTCCATATAAAAGTATATCTAAATCGATTGTTCTAGGGCTCCATTTCTCATGCTGGACTGGTTTTCCAAGCTCTACCTCTATTTGCTTTAGCTGATCCATAAGCTGGTGTGGAGTAAGTTGGGTTTCGCCCCTTATGACCATATTCAAAAACGGCTTGTCCCAAGACTTTGGTGAGCCTGGCAGTAATATAGCCGGGGTTTCTAGGATAATAGATCCCTTGATATTTGAAAGACATCTCTCGCCAATTTTGGTGACGGCAATCCTCAGATTATCCAATCGATTGCCAACATTTGCCCCCAGGCTTATATAAACAACTGAACACTTCATAAAGCTGATCCACCACCGCCTTTAATCCAGTTTGCCCGGTTAAGTATAGGGCCATACAGATCTTCTTCAAGATTAATCATAAAACTGTTTACTTCATCTTGAGACGGTGGGGCTTGGGTGAAGGTTATATTAGGGGCGTTAGTGATAATTGCCGTAGGGGTCTGCTCATCTGCTTCGCCCATTGTGAATACCGCTGCAGCAGCAAGAGCATCGATGTTGTTAACATAAGTATATTGCAGTCTGTTTTTAAATATATCACATCGGCCTATGCAGTTTCTGGTTGCCCCAAGTCCGCACCAGCTTAAGGCTATGCCGGTTACGCCCCTGCGCATTGGGGTGGTGTGACTGTCTGTTATAATTACGCCAAGGTTTTTTATTCCAAAAAGCTCTTTAACATATCGCCAGATTCGCTCGGCTGAGGCGAATGGGCTAAGCGGATACAGAACATAACGATCGTCACCGTTGGATTCATCTATACCAGCCGCAGGTATAAGCATCCCGTGTTTTATTGTGATAAACATGGGGTTGTCTTGGCTGGTTTCTAGGTAAAAATCGCTTTCCTGCTTTACCAAATCGGCCTTAATCTTTACGTCTTTTTTTGCGATAACGCGCGATTCAAAAAGGCTGACAATTTTGGATGTTATGGCCAGAATGGAATTGTCACCAATCTTTGGCAGATTATCTTTCAGGATAACGCAAAAATCTGCACCTGGATTTACGACAGGGAATTTAACTGATTTTATATGCACCCAGGACAGCCTTCGCCATACAAAGAAAATGGCGTCCCCTAGGGGAGTCGAACCCCCGTTGCCGCCGTGAGAGGGCGATGTCCTGGACCACTAGACGAAGGGGACAGCGAGGCTGAGTCTATACAAATCTGACTGCAACATCAAGGGCGTCCATCACAATGGGCAGATGTGACTTATAAGTAACACCTGAACCTTTGTGAATCATGCAAGGCTAGAGATGGTTAAATGTTATGCGTTTTTGTTGTATAAACTTGTATAGCAAAGCAACAGTTTGCGAAGGTAAATGGCAAAAGACGATTTAATTGAGTTTGCGGGCGAAGTGACAGAGGTGCTGCCTAACACTATGTTTCGGGTGAAGCTGGAAAACGGTCATACGATATTAGCGCATGCTTCTGGACGCATGAGAAAAAACCGAATACGAGTACTGGCAGGCGACAAAGTTCAAGTAGAGATGACCCCATACGACCTTACAAAAGGCAGAATAATATTCCGAGAAAAGTGACAAGCGAAGCTATCTTGGGTTCTGATGGCGACACTAGAGGATATGGCGGCAAGTATTGAATTAAGGAATTAGTTTTGATTTTTTTTCGCGAAATCAATGGGTAGCAAAAATATGTGCCGATCGCAAGATGCCTTGGCCTGCTTCAGAGCCTCTATATGCCCTGCATGCAATAAATCCATCATACCAAAACTGTAGGATATTCTCACAGTAAGCAGCACGCTCTGATTCAACACTTAAGGCTGGATATAGCACATTTACGAACTAACAGCACGCCTGTAAAAGCGGTTATAGATACTTAGAGCTATTCAGGCCATTAACTGCCCTAAGCGTTAAGGCCTTACAATACCTTGAGCTTCAGCTATGGCGTCTTTGCGCTCGTTCACTTTACGTACAAAGTCGAAGGTAAAGAAATACTTCTGTACGTGGTGCGTAATGAAAAACGCCAGGCCATTGGCCACCATCGATATGGGAATCGAGATCCAGAAAGACATATCGCTGACGAACAGTTTTAGGTAAGCAGTAACCAAAAGCCCAACAATTCCGCCAACGGTGAAGGATAAAGGAGTTGTCACAAACCCGAACAGTCCTGCATAAAGCGGTATTAAAACGACAGGCCCCCAAAAGCCACAAAAGTTAATAATAAGCTCGATCGCTCTAAGGTCCAACATAGCGACAAGTAAAGCCAATCCGCCTATAGCGAAAGAAGAAAGTTTCAGCATTTGCAGCTTGTGCCTTTGATAAAATTTGCTGTTTATCATCACGCCGAATGTATCATACATAAGCGATGACGCAGCAACGTTCACATAGGAATCGGCCGTGGACATAAGCACGGCAAAAATTCCTGCAATTGCTAGCCCCTTGACTCCACACGGCAGCCCGTAGTCAATCATAAGGGGATAGGCTAAATTAGGGTCTATTCCAGGATAGCATACATATACTACCGCCCCTGTGATTGCTGCGAAAAAATACAGAATCAGCATAACAAATGTCAGAATTTTAAAAGGCTTTCTGATACCAAAGCCTGGGCCATTCATAAGCATTCTTTGGCTCATAGCTGGATCTAAAAAGGGTATTCCCAGCACCACAAATATAGCCAGATCTTTAACTATATCCTTATTTGGTATTGTAAAGTAATCTGCGGGAAGCTTGTTCAGCAGTCCACTGTACCCACCTACAGCACTCAGGGTAATGGAATAAACCAATGGAATTGCCACTATCAAAACCAGGAACTGCACAACATCTGTAAAGGCAACAGACTTAATCCCGCCCATGGCTGTATATAATACGACCGCCCCGCCGCCAACCATAATTCCAAGCATTTTAGAATCAAAAAAGTACTCAGAGACATATCCCATACATTTTACTTGGGTGCTTACGAAACCAATAGATAACACTAAGCCCAGCACGCCGGTTGCTATTTTCCCAGGTATTCCAAACATGGCGTGCATAACGTCCCCGACGGTGTAGGCACGCGAAAATTTAGCAACCCTTGGCGCAACTATATACATTATAAAAAAACAAGACGAACCAGATAACACACTCGGAACTATATAGCTGAAGCCAGAAATATAGACCTCAGTCGCTGTGCCAAGTAACCACTCGCCAGTCAACCAAGTTGCACATATTGTCATCAGCAAAACGGATACTGAAAAGTTTTTATTCCCTACTAAATAATCTTTAACGGTTGAAGTTTTTCTTCCGTAAAGCGCGCCAACTATCATCGTGACAACTAAGTAAGCAGCAATTATGGAGGAATCCAGCCAATGTATATTCATAAGCGCCATCATCAGTTAATAATCTTCAAGTAAAGCTTAACAAAATACTATTGAATGTGTAAACCACCTAAATATTTTTTTTAATATATTCAAATCGACTAACGAATATGCTTGGCAAACGCTTCGCAGGCACAGCTGGCCCAGCGGGTGATCGAACCGGCCCCAAGAAAGATCAATATATCGTTATTTTTCAATTTTCTGGCTATTTTACCGGCTAAGTCATCAATATCAGCAACTAATTCGCCTGTACCAGCTGATTTTATAAGATTTCCGCTATCTATGCCGCTAATCTCGGCCTCTCCGGCTGAATATACCGGCGCAACGAAAGTTTTATCTGCCAAGAGTAGTACTTGCTTAAAGCCGTCCCACAGGCTGCTAAGTCTGGTATAGCGATGGGGCTGAATTACCGCGTACACACTACCACGACAAATTTCCTTAGCAGCAGTCAGTACCGCCTTAATCTCATTTGGATGATGGCCATAATCATCGATAATTTTTGCACCGTTAAAGGTTCCTGCTAGGGTAAAACGTCGTTTAACACCAGAAAATGTAGACAAGGCCTCAACAGCGGTTGCAATTGGTATGCCAAGCTCAAGAGCAACCGCCAGCGCAACCAGCGAATTTTGAACATTATGTCGCCCAACCAATGGTATATGTACCTTTTGCCCTTCAAAAGTCTGCGCTTCGGGAAAGGTTTTTCGGGCGAAATCGGATAAAGTGACCTCAAAATCAGATCCTTCTTCCGAGATTGATACATTAACTGCGCGGATGTCGGCCTGAGGCGACAGGCCATAAGTTATCACTCTTTTGTCATGTATGCTTTTGGCGATTTCTGAAGCTTCCGGGTCATCTGCGCATATTATCGCTATGCCATAAAAAGGAACATTGGATGCAAAGTTAATAAACGCTTGACGAATATTTTCCATACAGCAAAAGTGATCGATATGCTCTTTGTCTAAGTTAGTAATGGCCACAATCGTGACAGGTAATTTTGAGAATGTACCGTCCGATTCATCCGCCTCGGCCACAACCCAGCGCCCCTGACCAATCTTTGCATTTGTCCCATAGGAATTAATTATCCCGCCATTAATTATGGTTGGATCAAACATAGCTTTCTCAAGCACTGCGCCAACCATTGACGTAGTGGTTGTTTTGCCGTGGGCCCCGGCTATGGCGATCGAATGTTTGAATTTCATAAGCTCAGCCAGCATTTCGGCTCGCTTGATAATTGGTATTTTCAAGCGTCGAGCCTCTTTTATTTCAACGTTTTCTGATTGTACCGCCGAAGATACTACAATAACCCCGCATTGATGCACGTTGCTGGCGCAATGCGCATATTCAATAGACACCCCCAGCTTAGACAGCCGCTCTGTGTTATTATTTTTGGCTATATCGCTGCCCTTGACCTTATATCCAAGGTTATGCAGGGCTTCTGCTATGCCGCTCATCCCAATGCCGCCGATTCCGACAAAGTGAATCGGCTTTAAGGTCATGGCAAAGTCCTTCATCTGATTCATTGTGTATTGATCAAAGAAAATCTTGACAGATTTTATCGCTTATTAAGCAAGTCGCGTCAAGCTTGCGATTTTTCTTCATGTTATCTGATGCTTTAGATAATTCCTGTGGATGCTCCATAAGGTATTCCACCAGCTTAGTAAGCTCGCCCTTGCGAAACTGTTCTTCGGTTAAAAGCCAGCCACAACCATTTTGGACATAGGCTTTAGCGTTTGCTACCTGATGATTATCTTTGGCTTGAGCGAAAGGGATAATTATTGCTGGTCTGCCTAAAGTCGCAACCTCAGCGATTGTCGACGCACCCGCCCTGCATATCACAAGGTCAGTATTCGACAGCACATAAGCAGAGTCCATAATAAACGGCCTAACCTCAGCCTCAATCCCCGCTTTTTTAACCCTCTCTTCCAAGTCTTGCACATCTTCGGCTCTGGCCTGCTGAATCAGATTGATTTTTTCCTTTAAGGCTTGTGGTAAGGCGTCAAGGGATTGGGGCATTTCTTCGGCAAATATCTTGGCGCCCTGGCTTCCACCTATGACACATATTTCGAACTTATCTTTTGGCTCTTGCTTTGGGCTTTGATTATCGACCAAATCTAAAAAAGCTTTTCTTATAGGAAGCCCCAATACCGATGCATTCTTCGTGGCATATTTAGTATTGGGATAAGACAAAAAAACCTGATGAGCCAACCTGCTAAGCAATCGATTGCTAACCCCCATTACGGCATTTTGTTCATGTATTATAAAAGGAACTTTTTTTAGATAACTGTAAATAAGCGGAACCAAGCTAAATAAACCGCCAAATCCCACAAACAAGGCGATGTTTTCTAAAGCCAACATTTGTTTGACGATCTTGATGTTTTTCAAAAGCTTGGAAAAGTTTTTGGCAATCTGATCAAGCTGTTTAGGAACCCTGATGGTCTTCATAACAATCAAGTCGTCATTGGAAATATCCGCACAAAACCGCTCTGCACGCTGATCTGTGATAAACAGAACTTTCTGCTTTCTGGCTTTTAGTTCTTGAAATACAGATACGGCCGGAAAAACATGCCCGCCGGTTCCTCCTGCAACAATAGCAATAACTTTATCACTCATAGCCTTTGCTCCATGATTTAATTAATGCGCAAAAATTCGGGAATAATCTTCTTTCGGCCGAAATCGTCAAAGTCCACTTCTACAGAGGATGTAGTCGTGTCAATAACGACCCCATTGCCATACTGATTATGCGAAACATGAGCGCCTATGCTAGGTAAACGAACTTTAAACACCTGAGACTCTTCACCGCTCTGCCTGCCGACAGCATTTTTTGAGAAAAAACACGACACATTACCTTGTTTTCTATAACTTTGGCTAGCGACCACGTTCTCTTTAGGTATCTCGCTTATAAACCTGGATGGAACAGTGGATTGCCATTGATTATAGACAAGTCTTTGCGAAGAGAAAGTTATAAATGCACGCCTCTTTGCCCGCGTAATGCCCACATAGGCCAGCCGGCGCTCTTCCTCTAAATTACCCTCTTGAACCGATATAGGATTGGGGAACAAGCCTTCCTCCCAACCACATAGGTAAACGGTATCAAACTCTTGCCCTTTGGCACTGTGCAAAGTCATCAGGGTGACCATATCTTCGCTTTCGGTTTGTTGGCTGTTTTCTGAAACTAAGCCTACGTGCTCAAGGAATTCTTGTAATGTCTGAAAATGCTCAAGTGACTGGATCAGCTCCTTCACGTTCTCAAGCCTAGATTTTGAATCTGGCAACTTAGACTGTTGCAAAGCGGCCTTGTATCCAGATTCTGATACTATTTTCTCGGCCAATTTAAAAGGCGGCAGGCCGCTCATATCCACTCGCCAACGATTTATATCGCTGACAAACTCATCTAAAGCCTTACGCGTAGATGGCCTTACGTCTTGGCTTGAGGATAATTGGCTGATTGCCTGAAAACAAGAAATACCTGACTCAAGCGCCAAAGAATGCAGCTGATTGACGGTTGATTGTCCTATCCCGCGCCTTGGGACGTTAATGATTCGTTCCAGAGCCATACTGTCGTCTGGGTGACATACAAGGCGAAGATATGCAATTACGTCACGGATTTCTTGACGCTCATAAAACCTGGGGCCACCGATAACGCGATACGGGATTCCCCAAGCGGTGAACTTCTCTTCCAATTCGCGCGCTTGAAACCCAGCACGAATCAGAACGGCAATATCGCTCAGCGATATATTAAGCTGCTTGTTAATTTGCAATATATTCTGCGCGACCCACAATGATTCGTCTCTGCTGCTGTACAGGCCATGTATGTTAAGTTTCTCCTCCTGATTTTCATCAGCGCACCAAAGCTTTTTGCCAAGTCTTTGGCGGTTATGAGCAATCAAACCACTAGCAGCCTCCAGTATATGTTTGGTAGACCTGTAATTTTGCTCAAGCCTTATTACCACGGCATCTGGAAAATCTTGCGAGAAGCGCAAAATATTGCCGACCTCAGCACCTCGCCAACTGTATATTGACTGATCATCATCCCCCACGCAACAAAGCCCCCTGCCATTTGGGCTTAGCGTTCTAAGCCACAGGTACTGGGCCACATTGGTGTCTTGATACTCATCCACAAATATATACTTAAACCTGTCTCTGTAAGCCTGAAGCACGTCTTGGTTATTTCTAAAAAGCCTAAGCGTATAGAGTATTAGGTCGCCAAAGTCCACCGCGTCATAGGAACGAAGACGCTCTTGGTAAATTTCATATACTTTAAGGGCTTGGCGCTCAACCTCTCGCTTTGAAGGCATCACGCCGCTGCTTTCAAGCCCTGCATCTTTCCACCTGCTTATGATGGCCAAGATTTCGGCCGGCGCATCTTTTTTATCGGACATGTTTTCGTCTTGTAGGATCTGCTTGACGAGCTTGAGCTGATCGTCCTGATTAAGGATTACAAAGTCGCTTTTTATACCCAGCAAATCACTGTGTCGACGCAGTATTTTCGCGCAGTTGGCGTGAAATGTACCTATCCATCCAAGCTGAAAAGGAATGCGGTGCTTCATCTCGCCGGCTGCGCGATTGCTGAAGGTTACGGCGAGAATTTCTTGTGGACCGGCATACTGTTCGGTAATTACGTAAGAAATTTTACTGGTTAGAACGCGCGTCTTACCGGTGCCAGCACCTGCCAGGATAAGCAAAGGCTTGTCCATTTGGATGACCGCCTCGCGCTGTTGCGGATTAAGTTGATCAATTATTTCTTGGCTGGCTGATTGCATCTATATTTGCATCTGTCCGGAAAATACTATTTCTGCATCCGCTGTTTGGCTTATGCTCCCGGAATTTTCATCTATATCCACTTCTATGATTCCACCAGGCTGTGTAACAGTGACTCGACCTTGAGTCATTTCCTTTTTACGAGCAACCGCGGCTACCGCGCAAGCAGCGCTGCCACAGGCTTTTGTAATACCGGCTCCCCTTTCCCATACCCTCATATGAATCCTACTACTCGAATTCAATTTTGCGAAGCTTACGTTTACTCGCCTTGGAAAATAAGGGTGACGCTCTATCTTAGGGCCAATTTTTGATAAATCCATACCATCTGGATCATCTAAAAAAAAGACAATATGCGGATTGCCTATATTTACCGCCGTCCCGCACAAATCATATTCCTTTATAATAACGTTCATTGGATCTAATCCGTTTTGTAGTGGTATTTTTACTCCATCAAAAGATGATGCGCCCATATCTACCGTTATCTTATCGTCTTGTCGAACACAGACGTTACAGATTTTTATAACATTCTTGTCAACGTTGGTTGTTATAACAAACTCCCTCCTTCCAGTACTCTGATGCAACGAAGCAGCCAGACACCTAAGGCCATTACCGCAAGTTTCGGCCTCAGTCCCATCTTGGTTAAAAAACCAGACGTCGGCTGATTCTGGATTAAGGTCATTACTTGAAAACAAGATAACTTGATCGCAGCCAATCCCTTCGTGACGGTTGGCAATTTTTGTTAGAATGTCGGTCGTTAGTTTAAAGTCTTTTAGGTCCGCCTTATCGATTATAACAAAGTCGTTTCCTAACCCATGAGCTTTATGGAATTTTAACAACATACAAGGCCTAATTAAAAGTTCCAACCGGTCCAAGCCTGCCATTCAAAGGCGTTTGAGCCAGCCCAATTGGCGAAGCCACGACTTTCTGCGCTTCCAGCACAAGAACGTTTTTATAACACTTGCCCCATAATCTGAACAAAGCAGCCTCATTTGGCTTATTTGAAAAATCAGCTATTTTGGTTGAGGTGATACGTTCAAATCCTGCGTTGGCAAGCTTCCTGTTAAGCAAAAATTCTGGCCATAATTTGCTCCAGGTAAACAAATCACCAGCTACAAACGGTAATAAGCCAAATTTACGTGCGGTTACAATAAAAATACGACCGCCTGCCTTAAGTACTCGCCATATTTCGCGTAAGGTGCTGTCGATATAATGCGGCGTAAATTCTAAACTATGCAGCACTAAAACTGTATCCACCGACTCATTTTCAAATGGCAGCAGATACTCATCTGCGACTAAAGCCCTTGCGCTTTCTTCATCCTCAGGCCATGGCGAAGCTCTTAAAGCTCGGTTAACCAGCCAGAAAGTATTCTTAAACGCCTCTTTGTGGCCGTCAGCATAAGGCGGCAAATACCCAAGCCCAAGGCAAACCGGGGGCATAAGGCGCTCCAGTCGCTCTGCCAAAAAGCCTGAGGTTTCCTGGGTCATCGACTGACCGTACTCGGTTCTAAAAAAAGCTTCTAGCGCGTCGTTAATCGTTTTCTCACCCTGCAAGCGTAAAACTTGACACAATTAATACTTGCTCTTATTCTAGCAGAACTCCGTAAAGCACGGAAATCGTATGTTGAATCTGTGAGGAACTGCCATGATGATGTCGGAGCTAATTAAAAAATTCAACGAAACCCACAAATATATGGGTCGCCTTGATGCTCACAAAGTTGTGCATATGGTGTTTGACAACATAAAGTCCGCCTTGCTAAGCGGCCATAAGGCAGAATTGCGGGGTTTTGGGACCTTTTCAATCCGTAAACGTAAAGCCCGCATTGGCCGAAATCCTCGTACAGGCGCATCGGTTAATATCCCCGCCAAGAATATGCCGTTCTTTAAGGCCGGCAAGCTGTTGGCGCAATATGTTAACTCTAAAAAATAACAAGCGCTTCTGTAAGGAGTCGCAAGTTGAACTGGCTAACTAATTTCGTCAGGCCTAAGATCAGAACCCTGGTAGGACGCTCTGAAGTCCCAGATAATATGTGGGACAAGTGCAAGTCCTGTGAGCAGCTGCTGTTCCACAAAGAGCTTGTGAAGAACCTTTATATCTGCCCGCACTGTGGCTGCCACATGTCGATCGAAGTAAAGGATTGGGCGAGCTTGCTTATGGACGAGGGGTACAAAGTTTTACCCTCAGTTCCAGTCAAAGAAGACCCCATCAAGTTTCGAGACAGCAAGAAATATGTCGACAGGCTTAAGGAGGCTAGGGCGAAAACGTCTATGTCTGATGCGCTGTTGTCAGTTACGGGAACTATAGCCGGCGCTCCAGCGTGCGTATGTATATTCAACTTCCAATTTATTGGGGGATCGATGGGCGGCGGCGTGGGGTCGGATTTTGTTAATGCCGCTACCGTCGCGGTAAATGAAAAGCGGGCTTTTGTTGTGGTAACTTCTTCAGGCGGCGCCAGAATGCAAGAGGGGATCATTTCTCTTATACAAATGCCGCGCACTGTCGCCGCAATAAATATGGTAAAAAAGCACAGACTTCCTTATATCGTTATTATGACCGATCCTACAACTGGTGGTGTGTCTGCTTCTTTGGCTATGCTGGGCGATGTCCATATCGCCGAGCCAGGCGCAACCATATGCTTCACTGGCCCAAGGGTCATAGAAGAAACTATCAAGCAAAAACTTCCAAACGGCTTTCAGACAGCAGAATACCTGCGCGATCACGGTATGGTCGACATGGTCGTTGAGCGCAAGCAACTTAAAAGCGCGCTGTCAAGAATACTTAGTGTTATTCCCTATAGTTAGGGTTTTGCTGGTTGCTAATTCTAGCAACGTGAGTGTATCCTTGATCGTGGAGCGTTATTGGACGAGAGAATTGTAAACCCGGTCAGGTCTGGAAGGAAGCAGCCGTAGCAGTTATACTTGGGTCGGTAACGTTCCTTGCCTTATTTAAATGATTAATACATGATGATGTCGGCATATATTCCGTTATTCCTTAAGTACAGGCCGCAGAAGTTCAGCGACTTAGTCGGACAGGACGTCTTGGTGCGGATTTTGACCAACGCCATAATGAAAAATCGCTTGAGCGGAGCGATTTTGTTCACTGGTATACGCGGCACTGGCAAAACCTCAACTGCCAGAATACTGGCAAAGGCGCTTAATTGCCAAAATCGCCCAGAAAACAGTGCCGAGCCGTGTTGCACGTGCAAGATATGCCAGGACATCTTGGCAGAGCGTCACATGGACGTGATAGAGATAGATGCCGCTAGCCACACAAGTGTCGACGACGTTCGCGAGCTGATTGAATCGTGCAAATACAAGCCAGTTGAATGTAGTTACAAAGTGTACATCATCGACGAAGTCCACATGCTGTCCAAAAGCGCGTTTAACGCTTTGCTTAAAACGCTTGAGGAACCGCCGGCTCATGTTAAATTTCTGTTCGCTACAACCGAGCTCTATAGAGTGCCAGAGACGGTTTTATCCAGGTGCCTAAAGTTCGAATGCAGGCCAGTACCCATTAATCTGCTAGCTCAACACCTTGCCAATATATTGAACTTAGAGGGTATTGCTGCGGATATTGAGGCTTTGAACGTAATCGCGCGAGCTTCAGGAAATTCGGTACGCGATTCTATATCTATACTAGAGCAAGCCATTAATCTCTGTAACAAAATTTCGATTGATGCGGTCAAGAGGCTGTTGGGACATGGCGATTATTTGGTTGTTTATGAGGTTATCAAATCTTGCTTGCTGGGCGATGCAAAGGCCAGCATAGGCAAGTTCAGGGAATACTCTAAAGGCGGGGGCCTTCCGTCTGAGCTTATTAACCGCATGCTTGAAATTGTGCACTGGTTGATGTGCAAAAAAACTTCAGTCGCGCCATTGGATGAGGATTTTGCACAAAACGAGTTAAAGATTGACCTTGAAAATCACGTTCTGCCCAAAATGTCAATTGCGGGTCTGTCTCGGACTTGGCAGGCATGCCTTCATGCGCTTGAGGAAATCAGGCTTGCTGCCCAGCCAGAGTACGCGGCCGAGATGATTTTGGTGCGGCTTTGCTACCTTGCGCAGCTGCCAGAGCTTGCAGATATTGTGAATTCGCTTGACGAACAGCCTGGGCCTAGCCAGACAGAGTTAATTAGAAAAGACCCGTCCATAGATTCGCCCGCAAATGCGGCGCAGGCCCCCTCTTTACCTTCAGGTCCTAAGCGAGATAGAATCCTGGCGGCAGAGGAAGTTTCTGCTGTAGAAAAAACGGATATAGTGCAAGCGGTTAAAGAGATTTTTCCCAACGCTGAGCTGCAAATAACCAGAAAGGAGTAGTAATGACGGATTTGAAAAATATGTTTAAGCAGGCTCAGCAGATGCAATCCAAGTTTATGGAAATGCAAAGCCATATACAGGATATTCAAGTAGAAGGCTCGTCCGGCGGCGGTATGGTTAAGCTGATCATAAACGGCAAAAGCGAGCTGAAGAAAATAGATATAGACCCCGGCGTGATCACGCCAGAAGACGCGGAGGTCCTGAGCGACCTTATTATTGCGGCCTTTAACGACGCCAAAGTTAAGCTTGAAGCGCAACTGGCGGAAAAAATGTCGTCTTTCACCGGTATGATGCCGGCGGGCTTTAAACTGCCGTTTTGATTAGCTTTGCCCGATTCGTCTACTTAGCGTTCTGTCTGCTGGGATATGGGTGCTTTGGAGCATATCTAGATTATCAAGCCAGCACACCATGTGATCCCCGTGTGCTTAAGGCAATGGAGCCTTACCTTTACGCCAATCCGGCCAACCCACACGGCGCAGGAGCTCAGCATAAGCTGGCGCTGGCTGCGGTTGACCTGGCGCGTCGCCAAATTGCCGACCTAATACATGCCAGGCCAGATGAAATCGTCTTTACCTCTGGCGCGACTGAGTCTAATAACCTCGCCATTCAGGGAATAGTGAAAGCCTATGCTCATAAGGGGCGACATATAATCACTTGTGTTACCGAACACAAGAGTGTGCTTGAGGTCATGCGGTACCTTGAGCAGCGAGGCTTTACTGTCACTTGCTTACCAGTTCAGGCTAATGGCATTTTGGATATAAGAAGGCTAGAGAAGGCAATTCGCCCAGACACGATTTTGGTCTCGATCATGGCCGTTAATAATGAGATTGGGGTGATTCAGTCAACAGAAAAAATTGGCCAGATCTGTCGCCGTAGGCGCGTGCTGTTCCACTGTGACGGTGCCCAAGCCGTGGGTAAAATTCCCGTAGACGTGCGGTACATAGACGCTTTAAGTATATCTGGGCACAAAATGTATGCCCCAAAGGGCATTGGCGCCCTTTATGTGCGTAAAGGCGTTAAGATTGCGCCGATAATGTTTGGTGGTGGACAGCAAGATGGGATTAAGCCAGGAACCCTGCCAGTTCCATTGTGCGTAGCTCTTGGCTCTGCATGTGATATATGTAAAAAATCACTTAAGCAGGAAAACAGTCATATAGCACGTCTGCAACAGTATTTGCTGCGGAGGCTTAAAAAACTGTTCGCGAAAGTCGTTGTAAACGGCGATCTTAAAAAGCGTATCCCTGGTAACCTAAGCATACAGCTTGATAAAATAGATACCGAGGAAATAGTCCGGCTAATGCCGAATTTCGCAATATCAGTGGCCTCATCATGCTATGGCCAAGGGCAAACGTCCCATGTCCTGCAGGCTTTGCCTAATGTTGCCTCTAGAAATACTCTAAGGATTGGATTGGGCCGATTTACCACAGAAAAAGATATAGACCTTTTTACAGAAGCTCTAGCGCAAGCTGTGCAGCGGATGAAACATGCAAAAACTCCTGCGCAAAAGAACTATGAGCTTTTATCCAAAGCTGCGTCGTCAATTTAGCCTAACGTTTACTTCGCTTGCTATTGAGCCTTAATACTACTGGCGTGACTTGCGCTGTATGGGCATCGTATGTATATTCCCTTTATTCTCAGGAGGGATGGCCGAGAGGCTGAAGGCGACGGTTTGCTAAACCGTTATACGGTGTTAAGCCGTATCGAGGGTTCGAATCCCTCTTCCTCCGCCAGATATTGCTGTTAAACAATGATCTTATGACTCTGCGCCCAAAACCGGATCAAGCCTTAATAATCTCCGGCTCATGAAAATCGCAAAGACCAGCGTCATTGCTACGACACTTCCGATTATTCGAAAATTGCCAGAGTAAAAAAAGCTAGTGAGCTGGATCAAAAAGCTTATGCTCGCCATTTTGAAAGACATGATCAATGCATTCAATTTCCCTTTGTCCTCAGGGACAACCTTATATGCATATGGGCAAAGAATATTAATGGGGCAAACAATGCCAGCCGACATAAGAACCATGGCGAACGTAATCAATCCAGGATTTCTACTGTTGGTGGCAACGAGAATTGCAATGAAAACAAGCGACACCACGCACACAGCAACCGACCAGCAAAAGCATTTCTTTCGCCCGAGGTAGGTGATCAGCCTTTCGCTTAGCAAACTAACAATGGCTAAAGCTGCCGCCAGCGCGCCTTGATAAAATCCAAAATGCCTGAGTGGGACGCCGAAATCTTTGCAGTAGAGAATTGGCGCCATTCCAATAAAAACCCAGTAGCCAATGATAAAAAAGCATATTACAAAAAGATAATGTACCGCCTTTTTATTCTTTAAAACCTCGAAATATTCTAGTATCAAAACGGAAGCTCTGTCGTTTTTCTTTCCTTGAGGTAAGAAGAAATACCCTAAAACGAAACAGATAATTCCACAAAGTAAGCAAAAGCTGAAGTTCCCGCGCCAACCGAAATACAAAGCAATATGGCTGCCGATCACTGGGGCAATTGCCATGGATGCTGTCGCAAAAAAGTTTAACAGCCCCAACATTTTTTGGTGAGTTTTTACGTCGTACGTATCTGGTATGATGACGTAGGCCAAGCACGCCGGACATGATATGCCAAAGCCTTGAATAAAGCGCCCAATTAATAGCATAGGGTAATTTAGCGCCAATGCACAAAGCGCGCTGCCAAAAATAAAAAGCATCAGGCCATATAGGATTATAGGCTTTCGGCCGTATCTGTCGCCAAGCGTTCCTGCAATTAAGGCCCCAACGCAATTGGTAAAAAGGTTAATGCTTAAGAGCCCTTCAATAGCAATTGTCGAGGTTTTAAACAGACTTTGGATTTCTGGAAAGCTTGGAACGCAAAGGTCAATTTCTATGCCGCTCAATATTTCCATAAGGACTATAACGGCGAATAACGTGTTCAAGAGATTTTATCGGCTACTTTTATTCGTCGCACAGATTCTACCAGCTAAATTGTGATTTTGCTCTAACGCTAGTAGGCGCACCTTCAATTCGACCCCTCCGCGATACCCGGAGATTGCTCCATTATTTTTAATAACTCGATGGCACGGGATAAAAATTGGGATAGGGTTCCTGCGAATTGCCGCCCCGGTAGCTCTTAATACTCGAGGGTAACCAATTTGACAAGCGATATCCTTGTAACTCACGGTAACGCCAAACTTGCATTGTGAAACAGCGTCCCAAACTTTTTGCCGAAACCAGTCACCCTTGGGCAAGAGAGGAAGGTTAAATGTTCTCAACTGTCCTGCTAAATATGCATCTAACTGCTCAAACGCATTTTGGATCAGCGCGGTGTTCCTTTCGTAAACTCTTTCTGGTAAGCGATCTGTTTCGAAGCAAACATGAGTTATGCTTCCATCTTCTTCCACAATACTGATCGGTCCAATCTTAGTATTTTGTGTATATACGAACATCTGCAGGCACAACCTCCTCAACATAGTGCTAGCGTAACACGTTCTTTATAACTTTATAAAAAACTCAACAGCCACTGACCGTAAAAGAGAGGTTCTCAACTTTTAAATTGTTAATTATTTCCAGTTATGAGAGAATGTAATTATGTATAAAGCGTCTAAATCGTACGATAATAAGGCTTTGGAGCCTTATTTGTCGGAAGAAACACAAACTTATCACTTTGAAAAGCATCATATAGGATACACAAACACCCTGAATGATCTGGTTCAAAAAGGTGGTCTGCCATCGTGGAGTTTGTCCCAAATAATATCCATGAAGGATAAAGTTGATGCCAAAGTTTTTAACAATGCGGCTCAGATTTTTAATCATGATTTTTATTGGAATTCTTTAAGTTTGAATAATTCTGCGCCAAACGAAAAGCTTTTGTCTTTAATAAATCAAAAATTCGGCAGTATTGAAAACTTTCAAAATAGTTATATTAGCAAAGCTTCCGAATTATTTGGAAGCGGATGGAGTTGGATTGTATTTGACAAAACTAAGCTTGAATTAGATATCGTCAATACCTCAAATGCAGAGAATTACGCCGCTACAGACAACCTTATTCCTATTTTGGTTACAGATTTGTGGGAACACTCTTATTATATAGACTACAGAAATGATAGGAAGAAGTACGTAGAGAATATTGTCAAGCATTGCCTAAATTGGGAATTTGCAAACTCTAATTTATGCCTTAGCTAGTCTTTTAGCTACTTGAGTAACTTATTTTCTTACATTTCTTAAGAACACCCTTGCGTTAAAGCCGCCAATCTTATGACCGATGAAAACGAACATAAGCGTCCCGATGGACATGTTAAAAAATGTCATAAGCATAAGTTGAAACCCAGTAAACTGCTGATTGCGGCTTATTATGGCAAGTGCATAAACAACGATTGAGGTTATTGCTACAGAGGCTAATTGCAGCGATATTTTTCGCCAGGTCGAGGCGTATATCCTTACAACAGCCCGCCTGTGCAGAATGTAATAGAGCAAGATAATATTTACCCACGACGATATTGACGTTGCCAAAGCTATACCAATGTGTGCAAAAATCGGAGTTAAAGTATATAAGGCGGCAATATTAACAACAACTGATAATATGCCGATCTTTACCGGCGTTTTGGTGTCCTTAGATGCAAAAAACGCAGCAGAGAACACTTTACTTAGAACGTAGGCCGGCAGACCCGTCAAAAATCCCATTAGAACCTGCGCAGTTATCATTGCGTCGCGTTCGTTAAAACAACCGCGCTTAAAAACAACAGTTATCAGCTCTGGCGCCAGTATAAACGCAATAAAAAGCACCGGTATGCTTAAGGCCGTTACAAGCAGTACGCTCGTGTTAAATTGAGCATTGGCAAGCTTTAGCTTGTTTTTGTTGAAACTTGACGACAACGCAACCAGCAGGGACGTTCCCATCGCTACCCCAATCAGGCTTAGCGGCAGCTGGTTTATACGGTCGGCGAAGTGTATATAGGTTACGGTACCAACCGACAGGCTTGAGGCTATCCTCATGTCAACCAGCATGTTGATTTGCCAAACTCCAGAGCTAAGCATCCCAGGCAGCATGTGGCGCGAGATATCTTTGACTTCGCTTGAGAAAAAGCGCGGCGTAAGCCTAACACTAAAAGCAACTTGTTTTACCCTGAACCAAAGTATTAGGACCTGTATCAAGCCCGCTGCAAGTACCGCAATCGACATGGTATAGGCCACGTTCGGGAAGCAAAGCGGCCCAAGCAAGACCGCCGACATCAATAATAAGTTAAATATGCACTGGATCGAGGAAGAAAGCGCGAATTTGTTATAGGCATTTAGTACGCCTGAAAGCAATGCCGACAAAGACGCTGAAACAATGAACCAGAAGCATATGCGGCCCGTCTCCATACCGATGGCATACCGGAATGAACCAACCTGAAAGCCTGGGGCAACCAGCTTCAATACATAGTGGTAAAACACGCAGACAAGCACGCATATAAGGCTGACTGCGCTAAATAAAAAACTAAAAGCCTCGGATGCGACTCGTTGGGCTTCTTGTGGGCCTCGTTTGTGTAAAATGTCCGAAAATCTGGGTACGAAAGAAGCATGAAAAGCCCCTTCGGCAAAAACCTTTCGCAACATGTTTCCTAATTTGGTTGATATAATGAATATATCGCTCAGCCACTTGTCAACATACGCCGCAATCGCCATATCCCGAAGGAAACCAGTAATTCTGGACAGCATCGTAAACAGGCTTACAGTAGCCGTAGCCTTGATTATATTCATCGAGGATTTGATTCCATTGTCCGCGTCTTAATGCCGCATCTTCAGCTTGCTTTTAAACTGAGCAAAATCGACCACGTTACTCATGTCAACTGAGGATACAACCTCATCCAGCTGGCTTCCTGCTTCATTGAACGAGTCGTCGATTTCGTCAGAATCATCTGCGGATTGCTCTGGCACAAACTGAAGGCCAAATTGCACAGACGGATCGAATATTTTGGTTAACGCATAGAATGGGACTTTAATCGACTCTGGTTTACCGCTGAAGCTTAGTTTGATTGAAAAATACTCGTCGGTAACGCAAAGGTCCCAGAACTGATATTGCAAGACTATGGTCATTTCTTCCGGAAACTTTTGACGTAAAGATGCAGGGATAACCACGCCGTTAACATTGGTACGAAAGCTTATATATAAATGATGCTCATCTTCCAAGCCGAAGGTCTTGATGTGCATGAGGATATCCCTCACCACCCCCAGCAAAGCCTTCTGCATCATAAGGTTATAATCCATATCGCTCAACCCAACAGCTCCCACAAAACCCCAACAACCGTTGCGCTTAGGCAAGTTGCCAGCGCCCCGGCAACCATCGCCTTAACGCTCATGCCTATGACTTCGTTTCTTCTTTCGGGCACTAAGCCGCTAAACATCTCTATCACAATGCCGATGCTGGCGAAATTCGCAAACCCACAAAGCCCATAGGTCATTGTAATACGCGTTTTCTCGCTTAATTGGGAAGATATTTCCGACAGCCCTATAAAGGCAACGATCTCGTTCAGCACGGTTTTAACCCCAAGCAAGTTTCCAGCCAGATTGGCCTCTGCCCAAGGTACGCCCATAAGCCAGGCAATTGGCGACGCTATAAGCCCAAGTATGCGCTCTAGGGTAATTGGCGCGCCAAATACATCCGGTAAGCTGCCAAGCATAATGTTAAGAAGCTTGATCAGCGCCAGCATAACCACCAACATGGCAACCACATTGGCCCATAAGCGCAGACCGTCGCCAGTTCCACGGGATATCGCCTCCATAGAGCTTGAGAATTTGTACGGCGAAATAAATTCTCCCGAAGTTTGTAAGTCTGATTGTGGAACCACTATGCGTGAAATCCACATCGCAGAAAACACTCCCATTACCGTTACTATCAGTATGTGGTTTAGTGCGTTTGGCACGACATTTTCCAGAATCGTAGCGTACAACACCATAATCATACCGGACGTGGTCGCCATTCCGCAGGTTATTGTGGCAAAAAGCTCATGCCTACTAAGCTTGGATAAGTACGGCCTTATCAGGAAAGGAACCTCAGTTTGCCCAAGAAACATCTTGGCCGCGGCAACTACAGCCAAGGCGCCGTCCAGCCTGAATAACTTGCTCATAACAAACGACAATCCCTTAACGGCGCATTGCATAACGCGCCAATGAAACAAAAGCATTGTTAATGCGCTTACTACCATAAGCATTGGCAGCGCCTGGAAGGCCAATATAAACAGATTTGACGGGCTATTTACGTCGAATGGGGCGGCTCCGCCCCCGACATATCCAAAAACAAAGCTGGCTGCCGCTTCGGTTGCATCTTTAAGTTTGCAAATACCGGCCGCTATTTTAAGAAAAGCCTCTTTTACCCCTGGAACTTTCGTCAGAAGTATGAAAAGAACAAACTGTACGGCAATTCCCGTAAGGATCGGCCAAATACGCAGGCGCTTCTTGTCCTCGCTCATTGCTATGGCAACAAGCGTAAATACCAAAATACCTAAGGCTCCTTGATAATGGCACAAAGACTGAAGCATAATGATCCACAGTCCTATCTAAATTTGATGGCCATGATATATGTATTTTTTCGAATTAACCATAGCGTATCTGGTTGAGTAGACATGCAGTTTGAAATCATTGCACTAAGTGCGGCTGGGGTGGTGGTTTGTGGCCTATCGCTGTTACTGGCCCGCAGCAAAAGAAGTCAGCAACTCTGCTTGCTTGCACAGACTCGCCTGGCAGAACGATGCGAGATGCTTACAAAATATGAAACTCAAAATCAACGGCTGCAGGAAACGCTGGAACGGCTTAGGCTGGATAATGCCACCCTGAACCTTCAGTTAGAACAAAAAGAAAAGATCGTGCAAGAGAAAATTGACCTTCTGAAAAGGGCAGAACAGCAGTTTACCGATACATTTAAGGCCTTAAGCGCCAATGCGCTTAATGAAAGCAATAAGTCATTTTTAGAGCTGGCAAAAGCGTCGCTTGAAAAGCTGTACGACGGGGCCAAGGCCGATATGTCTGTGAAAGAAAAATCCATGTCAGACTTGGTCAAGCCAATCAAAGACGCTTTAGGGAAAGTCGATATTAACCTGCAAGAGCTTGAGAAAAAGCGCATAGGCGCCTATGAGTCGCTAAGTCAGCAGGTCACCGGCCTTTTGAATACGGAGCATCAATTAAGAAGCGAGACCTCTAAACTGGTTGCTGCGCTTAAAAACCCTACAACCCGCGGCCGATGGGGCGAGGTTCAGTTGCGAAGAGTGGTTGAGATTGCCGGTATGACCAAGTACTGCGACTTTGAGGAACAAAAGTCTAACGCCAGCGACGCAAACGGCCTTCAAAGGCCAGACATGACAATAAACTTACCAGAAAACAGGAAGGTGATTGTTGATTCCAAAACGCCGCTATCTTCCTATCTTCAGGCGCTTGAAACTACAAATACTGATATGCAAGCGAATTTTTTACAAGAACATGCTAGGCATACAAAAAAGCACATAACTAGCCTTGCTTCCAAAGACTACTTGGCCAATTTTAATAACTCGCTTGACTTTGTGGTTATGTTTATCCCAGGGGAATCATTCTTGTCAGCGGCCCTTGAACACGATCCTGACCTTCTGGAATACGCTATGTCTAAGAATGTCATATTGACCGCGCCTATGACGCTGCTTGCGCTGCTGCGCTCGGTAGAACGTGGATGGCAACAGGTATCGATCGCCGAAAACTCGCGAGAAATCCTGACCCAAGGGCGGGAGCTTTACAAACGCCTGAACATTATGGTCGATCACTTTGTAAAACTGGGCAAATCGCTGAACCAAACCAATGGATCGTATAACGATATGGTTGCAAGCTTTGAATGCCGCATTAGGCCGTGTTTAAAGAAAATAACCCAACTATCCGGCCATTCATCGGCCACCGACAGGGATATTCCTCTCATCAACCAAACCCCAAAGGTAATAAACATCTCTGCTCAAAAAGGCTAAGCGCAATCCGGCTAAATTGGATTTGGGCAAGGATGTTATGGCTAGATGTGTTGCTGTAGTATATGCGCAACTTCTTTGTGTGCTGCCATGTTGCATCGTCTGTGGTTTTTTAGTCACAGTATTATCGACAAAGGACAAGCTGAATCGTGCATTTAATTGTTTATATGCAGTTCACTGGTTATATTGACCCCGTTGATGATTGTTTTTGCGAGGATTGATATGAACTTTAAAAAGATTTGTGCTTCAGGGGCGGTATTGCTGCCTATGTTAGCAGGCGCTGCCGGCGGTGGTTGCAGCGGCGATAGTGGTATAGGTACTGCTGTCCATTTGTATACTGGTATTGGATTCGAGTGCCCTTTCTATGAAATAGAGGTAGAAAATGTAGCGTGGCAAGCCATGGATCCCCACAATATGGGAACTATAGCGGCTTGGTATGGCTCATCATATGGTAGGAGTTTTTATTACGGTTCTGCACCCGCCTCCTATGCTGGTCTTGGTATGAGGGGCTATCTAGTAATGGACCAGAGTTATACCATGAAGCGCAATATTATTGGGCAGAATGGAAGCGCTATCATTGGGATAGAGGTTGGTTTGCCTGTCAGAGTAGGATGGTTAGGTTCTTTATTTGCTGGAGGTGAGTTTAATTTCTCTTACGGACATGCTAGAACTCAGAAGTCAAGTGGTCCGCACAGCGTTGGAATTCTATCGGTTCAGCCTATATCTTACAGTTTTGATGTTCGGTGTGGCTTTCACTTTACCAGAAGATCGGCTATCTATGGTTTACTTGGAACAACAAACATCGGGCTGCACTATAAAGATAAGGTACACTATACAAGGCAGATGTTTTCTGGGCGAGGGACTGTGTTTTTCACAGGAATTGGGGTAAGAACGTCGCTTGATGGGGTTACGTTTGTCAGCTTAGAAGGTCGGTGGGCTCCGAAATCTAAACTTGTTACGGCAAAGCCCAGCAAGAGTATAGCGGACGCTGAAGCTGGTTTTGCTACGTGGGCGCTTAAGGATTCTCCAAGTAAAATTGGCTGGACGTCATTTTTGATAAAAGTAACGACACGGTTCTAATTTTAGTATAGTCATTTATTTTTTTCTAACCGGCCTTATGGCCGGTTTTTTATTTTCCATTGGTGGGTGACAAACCTTGCACTTTAGTGCGGATTGCTTCAGCGTAATAAGAGTTATAAGATGAGGCATGAATGTTAAAGAACGATACGCAAAAGGTGCACACATGACATTGGATTTACAGTATCACTTTGTATGGAAAACAAAGTATTTCTACGAGGTACTGTGCGGAGATATTGCTCTACGGTTGAGAGATCTGATAAGGGAGATATGCGCTCTTCAAGGAATGAATGTTATCAAGGGAAACATACGATTTAATCGTGTTCATGTCCTCGTAAAAGCTCCAAGTCACATGTCTTCATCTAGAATGGCGCAGTATCTGAAGAGATGCACTGCACATGCGTTACTGAGGGAATTTTCCGAACTTAGAAAAAAATATTGGGGATGTCATTTGTGGGGGAGAGGATATTTTTGCAGTACGGTCGGTGCTGTCACAGAAGATATAATTAAAAAATACATTGAAGATCAAAATGACGAGGTTTTTTCATTCAAAATACGGGACGAAAAGAAGGATTTATCCTCACTCGGCGTATCTTCAGATACTTAGCACACTTCCGGCTTTAGCCGGTAGTAATTGATATAGGCCGCAAAATCATTCCCCCCCCGGAACACAAAAGTCCCTTTGTTGTTCATTATCAGCAGGAATTTCATTTTAGTTTTATGAACGTTTACTTTTCTTTATTCTTTACCCCTATTGAACTTTTAATATAACCAGTTGCCATATCGAAATGTGATTGTACTCAGCTTTTTAAAGAACGATCGCATTTTTAATGGCGTGAGCCCTACAACAAACATTAATTTTTGGACGTGAATGTGCTTTTGTCATTCTGCCGATCCTAGGCTGTGAGAAAAAGGAAGGGTTGATTGCATCAGGGAAGGGGGGGGGCATAAAAGATGCCGGCCCTATTCTAGCAAAGGTAAAACTCGCATTAGGCTAATTAGTAGCGTCCTGCACAACTTTTACCTGTCGCAGAAGGAAAAAGGAATATGTCCAGAATGGCCGCTTAGCAGTTGCAAAATATGTATTACGGATTTATTTTGATTTTTCTAAATGCATATACCCAGGTCAAATTAGCGTATCTCGTAAGACTAAGTACTCTTGCCGCATCCTTGTGAGGAAAGGATAATCCTTAATATGACGCTTGATCGTCATATTATTGACAGTTTAGAAGATAAAACCTTAGATTTATAATAAAATCAGGATTGATAGAAAATTTAGATTTCATAAGGTTGCTTAAGATATATACGCTATTTCTTAGTAGCGCAGAATATGTGAATAAATATTATTAACTTTCGTCGTTAAATACTTAAGTGGATTTTTTTGATTTTTTAGCCGCTTCAGTTATGAACTCAACCGCTTGGTCGACAGACGGCAATGAAAACAGCTTAGCATAGTCCAAAGAGAAGAATTTATTGTCGTGCCTGATATATGGACCAAAGCGGCCTATGCCAACTGAGATTTCTTTTCCGTCATCTGGATGTTTACCTAAGACTTTCGGCAAACTGATAAAAACTTTTGCTTGGGACAGAGAAATTTGCTCAGGATCCATGCCCTTTGGAACAGAAACACGCTTGACGTTACCTTTACTGCCGGACGCGGCTTCACCTAATTGGACATAGAATCCATAAGGGCCTTTCCTAAGAGTAATGTTCTGGCCAGTGTTTGAGTCTTTGCCAAGAGCCTTAGGCTCGTACTTACCAGATGCGGGCGCCTTGCCCTCTGCTTCTGCGGATGAAGCAGCATTATCGTATAATGCGCTTGTAAACGAGCATTTCGGGTAAGACGAGCACCCAAGGAAAGCGCCGTATCGCCCCAGCTTCAGGCCAATGCGTCCGCTGCCGCATATTGGACAGGCCCTGGTTTTATCACGGTCTTCACCATCTTTCACCGGGAAAAGGTGATGGTTAAGCTTGTCTTCTATGAGGTTCAGCACTTCAGTAATGCGAAGTTCTTTAGAAGAATCAACGATTTTTATAAACCCTTGCCAGAAGTTGCCCAAGACCTTAAGCCTTGAGACTCTTGCATTAGATATATCATCGAGCTGCTGCTCAAGATCAGCTGTAAAATCGTACTCGACGTATTTGGTAAAATAATGCAGTAAGAATGTATTTACGATCATGCCCCGCTCTTCCGGAAAAAAGCGTTTTTTGTCTAAGCGAACATAATTGCGGTCTTGCAAAACCTGAATTATATTGGCATATGTCGATGGGCGGCCAATCCCCAACTCTTCCAGCCGTTTAACCAAGCTGGCCTCTGTGTATCTAGGCGGCGACTGTGTAAAATGTTGTTTCTTATCAAGATTTTCGATAGCCACGGATTCTTGCGCGCTTAATGGCGGAAGCATAGCGCCCTCCCCGTCATCGCTTTTTTCATCGTCTTTTTCTTCTTGATAAAGCTTCAAAAAGCCGTCAAAAGCAATGGTCGATCCAACCGCACGAAAAACATGCTTGCCTGAAGAGTCGCAGATATCTACGATAACTTGATCAATAAGCGCTTGCTGCATCTGGCAGGCGACAGTACGTTTCCAGATAAGCTCATAAAGCCGCCAAAGATCCTTATCCAACTTACCTTGCAGCTGCGAGGGTAAGATTAATACATTTGTTGGGCGTATAGCCTCATGCGCTTCTTGCGCGTTCTTGACTTTATTCTGGAATACTCTGGGCGATTTGGGCAGGTACTTTTCGCCAAAGTTTTGATTTATAGCCTCACGTATGCCAGACACAGCATCGTTGGCCAGGTTAACGCTGTCCGTCCTCATATAGGTGATAAGACCAACCGTTTCGCCATCTATGCTCGCGCCTTCATAAAGGGATTGGGCCAGCTGCATGGTGCGCTTTGACGAAAACCCAAGTTTCCTTGAGGCCTCTTGCTGCAGAGTGGACGTTATAAAGGGCGGCCAAGGGTTGCGCTTGATTGATTTTTTCTCTACATTTTCGAACTTGTATTTGCCCCCTTCCACAGAAGCAACCGCCGAAGCAGCAAGCTGAGCGTTATTCAGCGAAAACTTTTCAAGCTTCTCGCCGTTCAAAACCGTCAGCTTTGCCGGGAAAACATCGCCTTTTTCATTTTTGAACAGAGCCTCGATCGTCCAAAATTCTTGAGGCTTAAATTCCTCTATCTCAATCTCACGATCGGCAATAAGCCTGAGCGCAACCGACTGAACTCGACCCGCAGATTTACTGCCGGGAAGCTTCCTCCACAGCACAGGGGATATATTAAAGCCAACAAGATAATCCAGCGCTCGCCTTGCGAGATAGGCTTCAATAAGAGATTGATCGAGGTCTCTGGGCGAGTTTATCGCCTTGTTTATGGCGGATTTAGTGATCTCGTGGAAAGCGATACGCTGTATAGGCTTGCTTTTTATGCCCTTGCTGCGAATTATATCCTCAATATGCCAAGAAATGGCCTCGCCTTCCCGATCTGGGTCAGTAGCCAGCAGTATCTCATCGGCAGTCTTTGCCTCTTTTACTATGGCGTCGATCTGCTTTTTACTGCGGTCGCTGACTTCCCATGTCATGGCGAACTCATGGTCAGGATCTACTGAGCCGTCCTTTGACGGCAAGTCGCGCACATGGCCATAGCTGGCAATCACCTTATAACCAGCGCCAAGGTACTTGTTTATGGTTTTTGCTTTGGCGGGGGATTCTACTATTACCAGTTTCATATAAGTATAGGCGCCATTAAACGCCGGATAAATTCAAGATTGTATGATTCTTTCCCATCCGCTTACAGCCTTGTCAATAGAGAAGTTTTGCTCGATTAATGTTTTTGCTTTCTCGCCGACGGCGGGGCTTGGGTTTTTAATCGCCTCAACTATAGCCTCGGCCAACTTGCTAGGGGATTTAATTGGAACTAGCCTATACAGCCCTTGGGTTAGCTCTCGCATGCACATAATATCGGTACCCACAACCTCTTGCCCCGTGTACATAGCCTCAATAACCGCATTCGGCATACCTTCCGAGTGGGAAGGAGCGACAAACAGATCGCAAATAGTCAGTAGCTCATCTACATTATGACAAGCGCCAAGAAACCTTACATAGCGATCCAATCCCAATTGCTTAGTTTTCTGTTCAAGCCTTGTTTTCTCTGGGCCATCTCCTGCAAGCAAGCAGACCCAATTGTTGTTTGTAAGTATCAACAATTCTTGCTTGGCAATGCTTAGGGCATCTAACAGGTCATCGTGGCCCTTAAAAACGACTAGTCTTGCTAGTACAAGCAGCACTTTTATTTTACTTTCGATTTTCAGCTTTTTTCTTACGGATTGTTGATTAACTTGGCGCGAAAATTGGCTATGTTCGAATGCGTTGTTGACGATATGAACTTTGGATGATGGAGTTTTATCTGTCCCTGTAAGTTGATCGGCAAGTTCATGACTGTTGACTACAAAATCATCTGCGAATTTATACAAAAATGTCTCATATGCTCTTGGAAAGTACGAATATTGACGATCGCAGATGTTTCTTATACTAAAAACCACTTTTCCTTTGCCGCGTGCTAACAAACAGGCCGTCATGCCAAATAAAATTGAATGCGACATCATGAATACAGTTGTAATATTTGGCCGGCTTCTAAATTCGGAATATAAATGCGACAGAATGGATATAAGCTTGCACACTATCCCTAACAAGCCATTTGTAAAACGAAATGGTCTTGGTTTTATGATGTTAATTCCATTTTTTAAGAACGCTGACACTAGCTCGCCGTCATCAGGGCTCAACGTCACAAGGCGCACATTCCACCCTCTTTCAGCAAGCTTAGGAAGAACTATAGCAATCTGTTTCTCGGCGCCACCAATATCGGTCGAACCAATTACAAAACGAACGGATTTGTCTGGCATGCTAATAAGTACAATTGGTTGGGTGACATGAAGTTATTATTCACTATACCAACCCTTCGTCAAGGCGGATCTGAACGTGTTATATTGGTCCTTACCGAAATTTTATCCAAGCGTCATAGGGTTATGGTGGCAGTCCAAGATAAGCTAGAAAACTGCTTCTACTCTCTGAGTCCAAAGGTCAAACTAATCAGCACTGATTCCTTAAAGAAAATCATACCATCAACAATAAGGCTGAGAAAAATCATCAAAGACTATGGGCCAAACGTGATCATATCGTTTCTTATGCAACAGAATATTATCACCCTTGCGGCAAATCTTAATCTGGGTATTCCTTTGGTAGTCAGTGAGCGAACCTCTAAGGAGTGCTATGATTCATTTGTATCTAAAACTTTAAGTCTGTTGGGCTTTTTTACATACAGATTTGCTGATCAATTGACAGTACAAACGGCTAAAATCAAAAAGCAATTTGACAATATAAAAAATAAGGTACGCGTAATTGCCAATCCAGTCATTTTGCCTGAGGGAACGTATCAATCAATTGCTCGAGAAAAATTGATAATTGCAGCTGGTCGACTGATAGCTTCCAAAAACTATGATTTGCTCATCGACTCATTCTCGCAATTAGCAAGCGATTTCCCAGATTGGCGATTAGAAATCTGGGGCGGGGGGAAGGAAAAAGACGCTCTTCAACAACAGATAAACCAGCATAACCTAAGCGGCCGTGTACAACTATGCGGTACGACTAAAGATATATATTCAGTGTTGCGTAAAAGCTCTATTTTCGTAATGCCATCCAGGTTCGAAGGATTCCCGAATGCGTTATGCGAGGCCATGCTGGCAGGTCTACCGGTAATATACAGCAACATAAGCGGGGCAGATGAGCTGATAAAGCCAGGGGAGACAGGGCTGTTGATTAACTCAGGCGACGTTCATCAATTAGTTGAGTCAATGAAAATGCTCATCGAAAATCCAGAGCTAAGAGATCAGCTAGGCAGTAACGCAAAAAAACACATCCAAGACAACTATGCTGCGGATAAAATCGCCACGCAGTGGGAAATGTTGTTTCAAGACCTTCTTGAAGCCAGGCGTTCCAAAATATTTTAAACTTTTTTGGCTTTTATATTTGCTAAAAATTTAGTTTTGTTGTATATTTATCTTCACTTAGTAGTTTTAATATTTTGGAGTACTTTTATGAAAACAAAAATTCTAATCGCCTTGCCATGTGTTGGCATTCTTGCATCGATGCACCTTCACGAGGTTGCACATGCTGAAGACCCCAAAGAAGCCGCCAATCAGTCAGGCCAAGCTGGAGGCAAACAAAACGCGTCTACTAATGACGAGATTGTTGCGTCGCTTGGTAATACTGTTATCCGCAGGTCAGAGATCAACAGAGCCGTAAATCAATACATGAATATGGCTAAGGCTAGCAAGGTACAGGCGCCCGATCGAGATAGATTATTTTTGATGATTTTGGATGCTAAGATCCGCAGCGAGGTTATAAAGATTGCCGCTAAGCAGGCTGGGATAGACCGAGATAAAAGCTATCACGCTAGGCTTAAGGATCTGCAAGATCAGCTCTTAATGGAATTATATCTTGAGAAAGAAATATCTGCAAAGATTTCTGAAGCGACACTTAGAAGCGCTTACAAAAAGTTATCTGAACAAATCTCAAAGGAAAAAGAATACCGTATAAGGCATATTTTTGTTCGCGAAGAAAATACAGCAAAAGAAGTGATTGGCAAGCTCGATAAGGGAGGCGATTTTGCTGCTCTTGCGGATCAATATAATTCCATGTCTAGAGAGAAAGGCGGCGATTTGGGCTATGTACTGGGCAGTAGTATACCAGAGCCAGTAAGCAAATTTGTTACTGAATTAAAGCCAGGTGAATACACCAAAAATGCTGTAAAAGTACAGGCTGGTTATTTGGTGTTTAAGCTCGAAGACGTTCGTGATGCTAAGGTTCCAACGATGGAAGAGGCTAGACAAAGGCTGGTCGAGGTTGTAAAGCAGGAATCTATGCAAGCTTTGGTCAAGCGCCTGGTTGCTCAGTCTAAAGTCAAAGTGTTTGCAAAGGAAGCCGCTTCTCTTCAAGAACAACAGCGATAGTTTTTTGCTCTTGGCATTTAAGCATTCTAAAAACCGAGATGGTTATATACCTTCTCGGTTTTTTATAATATAAATGGCCGGCTTCTACAGTGATCTTAGAAGGATACTTGAACGCTTTCTTAGGTCTTGCGCCGCCGTGGCTCAGTGGTAGAGCACACCCTTGGTAAGGGTGTGGTCGTGAGTTCGATTCTCACCGGCGGCACCAAATGTTTACCTGCCCAGGCTCTTTAGATTAGCTTTTATTGATAAAATATCTGACTTGTTAAGGTTTGGTGTTGTTATTTATTTTAGTAAATTTACAAACTTTCTTATATTCGGATGCTTTGTGTCAAAACTAGCATTTACTTGAACAAGCCTCGCTTTCTACTGCAATTACATAATGCCTGCGTGTCCTGACACTTAAGCTCCCCCCCCCCTTTACAAAGGGATGACGTATTGTATGTTAGCTTCAGCGAATCTGAACTGGAGCTTGCCACCGAAAATCACCTTATTGGCAATATCGCTCCTTACATCTTTCACGTCTTGAGATTTAGATA
>JAISFO010000005.1 GCA_031263535.1 Holosporales bacterium | reverse complement strand
ACCCCAGCGCAACGTCAAGGCCGATTTTGCAACCAATCAACCTAAAAACCCACTATTCCTCAATTCCTCTCCCCACACGTTGCCCCCATAACACACTTCTCAAATAATTAATTAAAATTATACAAAAAAAGTCAATAAATGCATGAGGAGCGGTAATATTGAAAAAAGCAAATACCAAAAACATATAAATCAAAATTGCTTATTGCTGTCCAGGAAACATGAAGGAGCTCTTCGCGAATATAGCGCTGAATCACTGCAGTTTGATAATCGCCTAAGCAAGTTTTATAACCAATTAATAATAATGCACCGGAAGCTGCGGCTTGCAAGTATCTCTGTACGGGCCCGCTTGATGGATATAATAGACAGGCTCTACCAACTTAAAACAGTTTCATTAATGCTTGTAAACATGAAGCCAATGAATATGGGACCATAGCTTTTTAAACATTTAGGCAAATTAAATAAGAAAATAAGTGATACGTTGCTAAAAATATGGCTTGGTAGCCTGCATAACCTCCTCGATTGCATGCCTTATTTTAAGCCGGTTTTGAGGAAATCTTTCTCTATAGATTCGATTTCATTTCGGTACTTGGCGGCGATTTTGAAATCCAGATTATAGGCGGCTTTTTTCATTTTATTCTCAAGCTCTTTTAGGCGTTTTTCTGTCGCCTTGGGATTTTTTGACGACGCATCAACGCCAACCGTGAAGGAATCTCGGTCGCATACCGATCCAAGAATATCGCTTATAGATTTCTTAATACCATCTGGAGTTATGCCATGTTCTTTGTTATAGCTTTCTTGCAGCGCTCGACGGCGGTTAGTTTCCTCCATAGCCACGCGCATAGACTCGGTTATAGAGTCTGCATAAAAAATCACCCGTCCCTCAATATTCCTTGCCGCTCGGCCAATGGTCTGGATTAGAGAAGTTTTAGACCGCAAAAACCCTTCTTTATCGGCGTCAAGTATTGCCACCAGCCCGCACTCTGGTATATCAAGCCCTTCCCTGAGCAGGTTTATTCCAACCAATACGTTAAACACGCCTAAGCGGAACTGTCTGATAATCTCAATTCGCTCCAACGTATCTATATCCGAATGAATGTAATTTACCTTAAGCCCAGCCTCCGCCAAGTATTTGGTTAAATCCTCAGCCATCCGTTTTGTAAGCGTCGTCACAAGGATTCTGTGCCCGCTGGCGATTACTTTTACGCATTCGTTGATAAGGTCGTCAACTTGATGTTCAGTCGGCCGAATAAAGCATTCCGGGTCGATTAAACCAGTTGGCCTGATGATCTGCTCAGTAACTTCGCCATGGACTTTCTCAAGCTCAATCTTTCCTGGCGTAGCGGATACAAACAGCGTTTTTGGTTTCATGCTGTCCCATTCTTCGAATTTTAGCGGCCGATTATCCAGACAAGACGGCAACCTGAATCCATAGTTAACCAACGTTTGTTTCCTTTGCCTGTCGCCATTGTACATTCCGCCGATCTGAGGGACGGCAACGTGGCTTTCATCAACGATCAGCAAAGCGTCTTTAGGCAGATATTCGAACAGCGTCGGAGGCGGCTCTCCTTCTGAGCGGCCGGTTAAATACCGCGAATAGTTTTCGATGCCTCGGCAGTGTCCGGTAAGCTCAAGCATCTCTAGGTCAAACTTTATGCGCTCGCTTATACGTTGAGCCTCGATTAATTGCTCTTTCTGCTTAAAGCCGTCGTATACAGACACGAGCTCATGCTTTATGTCGCCAATGGCGCGAGAGACGATTTCTCGTGAAGTGACATAGTGGCTGTTGGCATAGATCTTGACAGCGTCCAGGGATTCTTGCTTTTTACTACTGAGAGGGTCGATTATGAATATTCCCTCAAGGTCGTCCCCAAAAAGCATTAATCTAAACGCCTTGTCTTCCAAATGCGAAGGAAAGATATCTACTGTGTCGCCATTTACGCGAAAAGTACCGCGCTCAAGGTAAAAATCCGTGCGCGTATATTGCAGGCTGATAAGTTTTCTAATCAGGTCTTCTCTGTCGACCTTTTCCCCCTTATAAACGGGAATAACCATCTTGCCATAGGTCTCAGGCGACCCTATGCCATATATACAAGACACGCTGGCCACAACGACGACGTCTCTGCGTTCGAGTAGCGCCTGAGTTGCGCTGTGGCGCATGCGGTCTATTTGTTGATTTATGGTCGCTTCTTTTTCTATGAAGGTATCCGTTCGTGGCACATAAGCTTCTGGTTGATAGTAGTCATAGTACGAAACGAAGTATTCCACGGCGTTATCAGGGAAAAACCCTTTCATCTCTCCGTAAAGTTGGGCCGCTAAAGTTTTATTAGGGGCCATTATCAGCGCCGGAACATCAAGCCTGGCAATCACATTGGCCATGGTAAATGTTTTGCCAGACCCAGTAACGCCAAGAAGGACTTGCTCTTTCTTGCCTTCTAGGAAACCAGAAACGAGGCTTTCTATTGCCTTTGGCTGATCGCCAGCGGGTACGTAATCAGACTGTAATTTAAACAACCCCTTGGGCATAAATGCTCTGATGCGAAAAAATATATTAACACAAGAAACGCGGCTTGCTCAGCCTTTGATTATTTCCTAAGTCTTCTCTGCAGCGACCAAACATACTCGTCATAAGTGCCAGGATAGACGGCAACGGTGCCATCTGCTTGAACCTCTATGGTCTTTTTGCTGAGCGTTCTGACAAAAGCGCGGTCGTGGCTGACAACTATAATAGCACCGCCGTACTCATGCAACGCTTGTGAGAGAGCCGCCGTTGTCTGAAAGTCCAGATGATTGGTTGGCTCATCCAAAAGAAGGAAATTGACCTTTTTCAGCAGAACGCAACCTAAAGCTACACGCGACTTTTCGCCACCGGAAAGAATCTTGATCTTCTTGTTCATGTCATCTTTAGTGAACAGCAGTGTACCAGCCAGGTTTTTGGCATCTTGCTCGGTTATCGATGTATCCTTTGCGCACACAAGTTCTTCAAGCACAGTGCGCTCTGGCTTAAGCTGCTCTGAGACATGCTGGGCGTAATAGGCTAAGCTGACTTCATACCCCAACTCTAACGTACCGTTAAGAAGCGGGATAGCGCCTGCCAGGCTTTTAAGCAAAGTGGTCTTCCCTCGGCCATTAGCGCCGGTAACCACGATGTGATCGCCTCGCTGTACCGTAAACGATACGTTTCTTAATATCCTGTTGTTGCCATAGCCAAGATCTGCATCTTTAATGGTTAAAGCAACTTTTCCGCAATGGGTTGGCGGCGGTATTTTGATTTTTGCCGATACTGGAATTGGCTTAACCTCAACCGTCTCCATCTTATCAAGTCGTTTCAAGCGTGATTGAGCTTGCCTGGCCTTGGTTGCCTTGGCGCCAAATCTTGCAACAAAGCGTAAAATTTCATCCCGGCGCTCTTTAAGGCTTGCTGCATGGGCCTCAAGCTGTTCCCGCAATATCTGTTTTTGTTCGAAATAATCGTCGAGATTTCCGTTGAATTTGGTTGCTTCGCCACCCTCAATTTCCAAGATATGATCGGTCGTTCGGCGCAGAAATTCCTGATCATGGGAAATCACCATAAATGCGCCCGAAAACCCTTGCAAAAAACGCTCAAGCACCAGGATGGTGTCCAAATCAAGATAGTTGCTTGGCTCGTCTAGCAGAAGCAAATCGGCTTTTTGTAACGACAAGCCCAGCAGCTTGCACCTCATTTTATATCCACCGCTTAAAGTGGATATTTTTTTCTGAAGCCGACGCTTATCAATGTCGAAATCTGCACATTGGGACTGCACCTCCCACGACATGACATTTGCAACACGCATAATATAATCCTCGGCGGTCTCGTCTGGCGTGAAATCGTCATGCTGCGACAGGTAGGCGATGTGCAAATTGGTCGACTTGGTCATCGTTCCGTTATCCGGCTCTTGCTTACCAATGATGACGTCAAACAGCGTAGTCTTACCCGCGCCATTTTGTCCAATAACCCCAACATGCTCATCATCATTTATAGTAAAGCTTACGTCTTGGAATAAATGCCGCGCCCCAAAGCTTTTACTGATGCTTTTAAGTTGAAGCAAAGTTGTCATGATTGTGGCTGAATATACTGAATACCGGCGAGATTATAGATGCCACTCTTGCCAAAATCAACGAGGCAAAATTTTGCGAATAATTGTTCGAAAATGCTTGACAAATGCTATCACATGTGCTAAACAATATGCACGTTAAGGGACAGTTTAAAGTGAGTAAACAATCCGGCGCATCAGGATCTGCAAAGCTGAGTAGCTATCAAAAATCAATACTTGATGTCATTTATAAAAAAACAGGACAAACGTGTAAGCACGATACATACTACCTGAACAGGCTGAACGATATTTATGAAGGCAATAAGGTGTTTTCATTTAATTGGGCGGCAGCTTTGTTTGGTCCGCTTTGGTTTGTATACAGGAAAATGTACTTATGTACGTTTGTTTTTTTCCTTGGGTTCATTTTTCTTTTCGACATTGGATTTCAGGAGCACACCCTTGCCCTAATTTGGTGCAGCTTTGATCACGTATGGCCGGGAGTTTTGGGCGAAGAATATCGCTATTGGAATATTGTTCGGCAGTTCGATACTTTAGCTTACTGCATTGTTTATGGCTATGCTGGCAATATTTGTTATTACAGTTTTATAGGTAAAAAATCTAAACAGAATATGCATAATAATTATTCAGCTACGCATAGTCCGCTGTTTATGGGGCTGCTTTGTTCTGCCTTGGTGCTTTTGGCGTCAGGTGTGTATTATTTTGTTATGCGGTAGTTAACCTAATCAGAACAAGGTAAAAGTTAAACCTCGTTAATCTGAGAACCATTACGCCGTCCGTAATAGTGACTTCCTAATTAGAAAAAATTTGCAAAAACGAATTAATATGATACAATAGTATATCATAGATATATGAGATAACCGATTATGAAAAGAGCCATAATAAACTTTTCAGATGATTTTAATTATCAAGACTTTAAGTCATATGCTGAACATAAGAAAATCAGCTTATCGAGGGCTATCTTAGAGTTAGCACAGAACGCACTGGAAGATTGGGAAGACAAGAGATTAGGTGATATAGCTTTGAAAAGACTAAGTTCCAAAAACGTAAAATACTTATCTTCAGATGTTTTCTGGAATAAAGCGGATGAGCTATGAAATAACCTACGACGAAAAAGTCCTCAGCGATATTAAAAAAATCCCGAAGGATTTATTGATTTCGATTAGAAAAGCCGTAGAAAGTCGATTATCAGAACGACCATATGACTTCAGGCCATTAAGTGGGAAAAAATATCAAGGGTTATTCAGATTACGTGTAGGCGATTACAGAATTATTTACGCGATAGATGAAAACCTTCAGCTTATCAAGGCGTTAGCAATTGGTCTTAGAGAGAAAATATACCAAACTCTAGATAGACGAATTTCTGCAAATTAAAAATGATACGCAAATATATTCTGTTCCATATAACAGAGCGGTAATCGATTTATTTTTGTAATAGTTGGCCTAGTAACTTTTGCCTTCTTCCCAAACGTATAGCCCTGCAGCGGTAAGCAGCGCGCTTATGACGAACAGCACTGCCGGGATTGAGATGTTTCCCGACCACTTGATTAAATACGTAGCCAAAGTAGGGGCATATGCTCCAAAAGCGGCCATAGCGAAGTTATGGGCAACAGAAACCCCTATCAGCCTTGTTTTGACTGGGAAAACTGAACAAATAGCCGCAGGTATAGGGCCATAGTATATGGAAAACAAGAATATTAGTCCGAAATGGCTCAGCATGGCCGAAATAGGCCCTATCTTCATAACTAAAAACAGCGGATAAACCAGAAGGGCCAGCAAAATTGAAGCGACAATCATCTGCTTACGTTTACCAAACCTGTCAGACAACCATCCCCCAAGCAAAATTGATAAAGAAAACAGCACCATGTTGATGCTGGTTATAAGGAAGCTCGTCTGCATGCCAAAATCCAGCATCTTGTCAAAGTATGTAGGAATGAAAACGGACAACAGGAAGTAGCCACAAGCCGTCAGTATATCGATAACGACAACCAGTATCAGCGCCCTCCAATGCCGTGAAAACAAACTTCTAAGCAGTGGCTCTTTCTCTGCCTTTTGTTTTTTGGCATCGAGAAATTCTTTTGGATCAGAAAGCCGCTTTTGAACATATTTGGCTATAAAGGTGCCGATGAAGCTGATACCGAAAGGGACCCTCCATCCCCATGATTCTAAAGCATCGTTATCCAGTGCAAAACCTACAACGGTCGCAATAACTGCACCCAGTACAAAACCAAAAACCAGACTGAATGGAGCCCATGATGAATAAGTCCCTCGACGCTTTTCACTTGAGTGTTCGTAAATAAACACCATAGTACCTGTAAACCCGCCACCAAGCGCAAGTCCTTGAACAATCCGAATCATCGTCAGCAGCACGCCAGACCAGATGCCCAGATATTCATAAGTCGGCAGCAAGGCCATGGCGGCGGTAGGTATCGCCATCATATATATGGAAACTATCAGCGCTTTTTTTCGGCCCCATATGTCGCCAATATAGCCAAACATCACCGCACCGACTGGGCGAGCGATAAGTCCAGAGGCAAATGCGCCAAATGAAGCGATAAGTTGCTGAAACTCGTCGCCAGAGGGGAAAAACAGCCTTCCAAGCAGAGCGGCAAAGTAACCGTACAGGGCAAAGTCATACCACTCTAAGGAGCTTCCTGCGATGCAGGAAAAAATAACCTTTTTCATAGCCTGAAATTCTGTATCGATCTTTGCTTTGTTCATGACTGCCGGAAGATAACAACCCCGGACCCTACATCGTCACGGAAAACAAGTCAACACAAGAGCCGCAGCTAATACTATTTGTCTGTATCGTTATAGAATTTAGGCAAGGTAATGATAAAGCGGGTGAATTTACCCTCTTCTGACTCAAGGTCTATGGTGCCTCCGATTCTCTTAATAACAAGCTTGCAGAAGTAAAGTCCAAGCCCAGCTCCTAACTTGGATTTTGTCGTAAAAAATCGGTCAAAGATACGCTTTCTGATATCTTCCGGTATTCCTACTCCATTGTCGTGTATCGTTATTGTATTAAAAAAATCTCCGGCAAATGTGCAAATTTCAACCTCGCTATCAAGAATGCCTGTTCTTAGCCTTTTTTCGAAAATGGCCTCTTGAGCATTCCTAAGTATGTTAATAATTACGTGGAAAAATTTTTCTTTATTGCACTTCAAAATGAAGCTCTTATCCTCCTTTAAGGTAATTTTGATAGGATCGTTAATAGACATGGGGAATGATTTAATAACTTCGTTTAAAATATCGGATGACCTAATATACCCTCCATTGTCCGGTGAGGTAGGATCTTCATCTTCTTGAGTGTGCGCCAGCATAGACTCTATAAACAATAGTGAAGACTTCAGGTTAAAGGCAACCTTCTTAGAACAGTTTAGCAAGTTACCGCGGGATTCTGTCGACTCTGGTGTTATAAGCCCAGCGCCAACTGCTTTGTCATACGCTTTAACATAGGTTGGCAAATTACGAGTAATGAAAGTAAAATTGCTTTCAGCATTTGATAAAGGCACGTTAATTCGATGAGCCAATAGATCAGAAATTGCATGTAAGTTGTTCAAGCGATCTTGGATGCGCATCTCATTTTTGCGTCCAAAGAAATAAACGATAGCAATGGAAAATACAGCAATGTAAAGCAATTGATGTATCATGGTGCTATTGCTCAGCACAATGGCGCTTGCGTCAACAAAGAAATGATAGCTTAGACAGCCAAAAAATACGCCCGCCGTCAATGAGACACAAAACATCGTCCAATCAACCAACAGGCCGAGCAAAAAGGCCGATAAAGTCGCGTTAATAATCCACATGGTATCGCCCCAATGATAAAGCACCATATAGGTTGTATAAAACGGTAAGCAAAACGTAACAGCAATGTACCAAAAAACAGGACGGTATCTTTCGTAATCGCTGGGTAGTTTTTCCCATAACATCAGCGCGACACATAAGGATCCTGCTATGATCCTGAAAGCCAATACCACAACACTGTTTACGTCTGTGCTTGACCACATAAAGTATGGAACGACATAGTTGACAACACCAAAAATACTAAATGTCAGATACTCTGCGCCGCTTTTTACAACATGGCGAGAGCAAAACTTCATTATATTGCTCCACTTGAAAACGCTAAAACCGATTCTCGAAAAAAAGTACTGAATACGATTTAGCAGCGTGAATTCTATCTTGGGCGGATCGATAAAGTATTTATGATTGCTCTTTTTTGCATCGGATATAGCTTTCTTTCTTTCATCGGTTGCTTTTTTGAAATATTCGCCGAAAAAGTACTTTTGTACATAATGGGACGAGAAGAAAAATACAAAGTTGGCAAGCATTGCTGGAACAATAGCGTCTATCTTTGGATTACCGATTCCAAAAAATATAAAAATCAAAACAGTCATAACGCCGGCCGCCGCTGCGCAAAAGAAAGTGAGCGGAGTTGTTATAAAACCCAGCAGCCCTGCAACAAATGGCACAATCACAACAGGAGTCCAGGAAATATAGGCCTGCAAAGCAACCTCAAGTATACTTTTGCAATTGAACGCAATGTAAAGAGTGCCAAACCCAAATATAAGCGTAGATAACTTAGCCAAAATAAGACGCATCCTTTCTGTAAGTTTTGGGATTTGGAACAAAACATCATTAACGAACGCTACGCTTGCTGTGTTTAAAATAGAATCAGCGGTAGACATAATAATGGCCAAAAACCCAGCGACAACAACCCCCTTTAAACCTTCTGGCATAACTGAATTAGTGAAAGCAAAAAATGCCAAATTTGGGTTTATATCTGGCTGAATGATTTTTGTTATAAGGCCAATGATTCCGACCGAAGTAAGCACCAATACAGCAATAGATGTTGATAAATATAATGATTTTTTGGCTATTTTAGGTGTTCTGGCCATTAACATTCTTTGCACGGCAATTGAGGACATGCCGCCCATAGATAACACCAAAAATATATTCCAGTGTTTGATGTCGGTGGGGATGATTTGTAAATGAGATGATGGCAGTGCGGCAATTATGTTTTCAAAGCCCCCCATTTGCAAAATTCCAACCCCCAGGCTGAGCGGTAAGACGATTATTGTAATTATGAATTGGAATATATCTGTTAGTACTACTGATCTAACGCCGCCTACTGCAGCGTACAGCGTTGTAACCCCACACGCGATGATAGTGCCAATAATATAAGATGTTCCGAAGAAATAGTTAAATACAAAGCCTATCGCCGCCACCTGAGCGCCCATGCTTCCGATCAAACGCAGGGTAATCGATATGCCAGATATAAACTTAGCTGCATCTCCATATAAAGCGCCCATGATATCGCCCATGGATACCGCTTTGCGAAAATGTGCAATAGGCTCGGCAAGAAACCTCGCCATGAACCACTTATTAAGTGCAGTGCCATAGTAGCATATAATCATCAAAAACCCAACTTGGTAGGACTTTTCGCAAAGCCCCATGACAGAGCTGCTTCCAATAAGCGATGCAACCAAGGTTGCCACCGTGACTGATACAGAGTAGTTTTTGTCCCAAACGGAAAACTCCCACAAACTTTTGACTCGTGAAGAGTGAATGACCCCTATGATTAAGGTGATAACGAGATATATAACAACTATCCACGCATCTAGCGCGCTTAGATTGGCAAAATGATCAAAAAACACTAAAGCAACCTTTTCCAGATCACATATTTTTTAGTTTATTTTAAATAATCTGTTTATATCAAGGTTAAAAATGCAGACATACATACTTTTCAAGTTTACTGTTTTTCTGTAAATCCTAATCTCTCAGCCGTTTTTTGGCTTTTTAATAAAGCGCCCTTATATATTTTTTAAGCCTTTTTGTGTATTTATATAAAGCTTATCTAATTGATTGGCAGGAGATTTGTTGTGTCAAAGTTGGTTGCGATAAACGGTTTTGGTCGCATTGGTCGTTTAGCTCTGCGGGCGGCGTTGGGTAACAAAAACCTAAAAGTAGTTGCCATAAATGACTTAGCGAAAGCGGACATGAGCGCGCATCTGTTCAAGTACGACTCTGTTCACGGAACTTTTGACGGCAGCGTAAGTGTTAAAGACGGTAAATTAAGGATAAACGGAAACAGCATTGAGATGTTTAAAGTTTCAGATCCTGGCCATCTGCCCTGGAGCAAATTGGGAATTGATATAGTTATGGAGTGTTCAGGGCGCTTTGTCGATAAAAAGAAAGCAGCCGCTCATCTAAGCTCGGGGGCCAAAAAGGTCATAGTTTCCTCGCCGTGTAAAGATGCAGATGTGACGGTTGTATATGGTGTTAATCAAAAGCAAATCCAAAGCTGTCATAAGGTGATTTCTGCGGCTTCATGTACGACAAATTGCTTGGCGCCGATTGCCAAAGTTCTTAACGATCGCTTTGGCATAGAAAAAGGTCATATGACGACAGTTCATGCTTATACCAGCGATCAGAACTTGATAGATACTGCCCATAAAAAAGATTTTCGTCGAGCGCGTGCCGCCGCAGTCAACATAATTCCAACCTCCACTGGGGCGGCCAAGGCCATTGATTTGGTTATTCCTGAGTTGGCCGGAAAGCTTACTGGTACAGCGCTAAGAGTGCCTGCCCCTAATGTATCTTTGATAGATTTCTCATTCGTATCCAAGCAAAAAGTAACCTCTGGCCAGCTAAACGATGCAATCAAAGACGCTGCAGGCTCATCTATGAAGGGAATTATTTCTGTTTGTGAAGACGAGATTGTCTCCAGCGACTGCAATCACACATGCTTCAGCGCCATATTCGACGCAACGCAAACCAGCGTTACAAACGGCAATTTCTGTCGAGTCATGGCCTGGTATGATAACGAATGGGCTTTTGTACACAGAATGATCGATATTGCCGAATATATATCAGTATAGCGGCTTTTGGTCTTGTGTTTTCAAAGGTTCCAAGCCTCGGTCTCCATATCTGAATTGGTATGTTTGGTTAGCTCAGTCAAGGCCCAAACCAAGGCGTCCAGCCGATCTGGTGATTTTTCGCCAGGCTTAGCGGTATACGACGTCATTTGCTTTTCAAGCTCCGTAAAGGTTTGGTTGTGAAAAACCTTGCCCGTCTTATAAAGCATGGATATTGGCTCTGCCCTGACCAGCTTACCGTTACTTGCCCGCACTTTTTTGATGTGCATGATTTTATTCGTTGCAAGCAGAATCTGCTCAACCAAGTCGCCACCTGCGTTAACTTCAACAACCACGGCGTTCACATTATATTTTGCATAATATTGCGCCACTGTGGCAGCCCACAGATCAGATGGGTCTTTGGTGCTTGCATCCTCAAGCACCAAAATGCGTCCAACCTCGTCAATTCCGGCCACAATTATTCCGGTTTCATCGCTTCTGTTATTGGTGGTGATGGCCGGATCTATACCGATGACGATTCGCTGAAGCTGCATGTCAGGCGGAACCTTATGTGCACTCTCGATCATTTTCCATGACCAAAGTGCAGCCGTATTATCTTCAACAATCTCGGCGTATAGCTCTTGCGCGCCGATTTTAGTGCCAGAGTATCTTTTGGTCATCTGCTCGATGTATTGGGGTGCTAAATTGCTTTCGTTCTCAAACGTGCTGCCTTTGGTCAAAAACACATCATCACGTGCGATTAGGGATTTAATGACCTTAGTAGGACGAGGCGTTGTTGTGATTATCATCCTTGGTAATTTACCCAGCCTCAAGGCAAAATTTGCTTGATCTAGAACCTCTCTCGCTTTTTTAAATTTAGCCAGCTCATCAATCCAAATCGCATCAAACTGCGGACCACGCAGCTTTTCAGGCGTCTGGGCGCTGAATATCTGGGCGATTGCACGACGCTTCTTCCATCTTATAAGGTGATTAGACGGTTCGAACACAATATCTTCCCAAGAGGGCGTTACGGACAACAGCCCACTCTCCCCTTCAATCATAACCGTCCTTGCGTCGTTTACAGAGTTGGCGATCAAGCCTATGCGTTTATATAGGCCGCTGTTTACCCAATACCGAATTGTCTCGGCACCTGTTCTTGTTTTACCAAACCCTCGTCCAGCCAAAATCAGCCATATTTTCCAATTGCCATCAGGAACATGCTGGCTTTGCCTGGCATTTAACTGCCAATTATATTTGGCCTTAGTTCTTTGTTGATCTTGAAGCTTTTGTTGACAAAGCTCAAGCATGGCTTTTACAGCCAAGGCTTTGTTGCTATCTTCCATTATTTTATTGATATAGTGCGAGAAGACTTAATTTTATATCTTATGGCCCTTTTCGTCAATAACTTTAAAATATCTTAAATAAAATCAAGTAAATGTACATATTTATCTGTTGTAGCTTAAAGAAAAATAATGACGAATTGTAAAAAAGCGCTTGACCAAACACACTTATTGTGCTATTACCTTTTTCGTATCGTTATGTTGAAGAGGAAGAAATGTTGAATAACAAGTTTGGATTTTTGAGTGTTGCTGTAGTTGTTGGTTTGTTAGCTGAGCCGGTTGCTGTGCATAGCGCTCTACCCCTAATACAGGTAAGTAGTAGTAATATAAATCTCCCAAGGGTTCAGGGAGCAGACATAGCTAGTACGGTTAATGAGCTGGCGATTGATAAGGCGACTATTTTCGGTACAATTGATTGTTGTGCTGAAGCAATACATCTGGAGAGTTCGGAGGCTGCTCAGAGACTGAAAGATTGTATTTCGGCTATTTTAGATAATCCCGCTTTAGTTGACAACCTCAAAAAACCTTTTATGGTTTTTGTACTTGTTGGTTTGCTAGGTAGACACAATGGAGCAGATATTTTAGATAATGAAAGAAGGCCGATTAAGAGGCTGTTTGCACAAGATATTTTAGAAGCTTACCCTGATATGCGAGCCAATTTAGCTGATAATGAAAATTATGGAGAGCTAAATATCGTGATTCCTGCGTTGTCAGCAGGTACTGCGGCAGCAGTGGCTAGGCTTCGGAATTGAGCAACTAATAATTAGCAGCTGCGTGTGAACTACGCGGCGATAATATATTTAACGGTCATTTTTGATAAATATGGTCGAAAGGAGGATATTTACTGCAGTAAAAGCGATTCAGCTTAGTAAATATCATCCTTATTTCCTGCTGATTGCTTCAGAATCGGCCGATAAAAGAAGATGTTTCGCCAACAAAGCAGAATATGATACTTTTTTGCTCTGTGACCTGTCTGAATTTGTTCAGAAGCATAGGGCGCTGAGTGGTAAGGTTCGATTGGTGGTGGTTTAGTTGATAGCGGTTGTATGCAAAAACAGCCAAGATTGTGTTTTAACTAAATTCTTTGCCGATACTCTCTACTGCGTGGTTCCCGTATATTCACTAAATGACTTACACCAGTCCGTATGTTCTGGCCGCATTAAAGTAGTGCTGTTCAGCGAATCTGCCTTTACCAGCACGTCACCACATGATCTCCATAACGTTATAGAGGAAATTAAAGCGTACGGAGTTTCCCAAAATCGGCACATTCCGGTCGTTGCAGTACTAGGAAGAAAAGCTGCCTTTAATTCAAGTTACGACTTGCCGGTAGATGATTTTATAAGGACAGATCTGTGTGATGATGCGCTGTTTTATTTCCTAAGGCGTTTTGCTGCGGTAGAGCGTTTACTGGCCGATTTTCGCGGTAAAGTAGATTTTTCTTCGGCATTACGGACAGACCCAAACGAAATAAATATTGCCGCAATAGACTTAGATGAATTTACAGAGCGCCGCCTGCGATCGATTGGTTTTATGGTATCTGCTTACCAGCTGAAAGAAAGGTCATTCAGTATCGACAAACAGAATATAAACTGCTTAGTCATGAATCTGGGTAACTTAGTCGAAAATACTAAAGAATATCTGGATTTTTTGGATAATACGCCGAAATGCTTTTCCCTATTGCTTATAAGCGATAAGATCGACCGTCACCCCAACTATTTACAAACCTCCAGCTTCTGTGAAGAGTTTTACCTTGGATACAGCGACTTAGAACTAAGAAAGCGGATACAAAGCCTTATATTACACGCCAGGGTAAGATCCAGGTTGTACAAATATCTATTTGATAACGTCAGGCTGACGCTGAGGGATTGTTTGACAGATACTTATAACAGGCGTTTTGTTGACGATTGCCCAGCGCAGTTAAGAGCATCTATGGAGCGCGGGGCTTGTGTATGCATTCTCGACGCAGATCACTTTAAAGCCTTTAACGATATGTACGGACATGATGTGGGGGACAATCTGCTTAGGCTTCTAAGCGCGGCTATTATTGAATCCGTACGCAGCAGCGATTTAGTTTGCCGTTATGGGGGGGATGAGTTCATCTTGATAATGCCTAATACTGCCTTAAAAGATGCTCATGACATATTGCATAGAGCGAGAGAAAATATTTTTACAAAAGTTTTTCAGATTGAAGATATTAAAATAAGTGGTTTGTCTGTCAGCTTTGGTATCAGTTATTGCAGTTCCGATAAAGATTTAAGAAAGGCTATATCAAACGCCGATATGGAATTGTCCAAAAACAAAAAGCTTTCAAGGAAAGAGGCGGCTTCTTCTAAGCAATCCGTTGCAGTTTAAGGATTATAAATGATAATGATATTAATTTGACAAAATCGCTTGACGTTTAAAAAGACAAAGAAAATCTATCTACCGCTTTGACAAAAGGACCATTCAAAATATGCTCACTCCTTCTCTGTTAAGCTTACTTCGTTAGAAGCATGCCTCTGGGGACAGACATAGCTAGGCCTTTTGGAATGCTGTCCCGTATACTGCTTCTCCCTTACAAAGGGATGACGTATTGTATGTTAGCTTCAGCGAATCTGAACTGGAGCTTGCCACCGAAAATCACCTTATTGG
>JAISFO010000004.1 GCA_031263535.1 Holosporales bacterium | reverse complement strand
CCAATAAGGTGATTTTCGGTGGCAAGCTCCAGTTCAGATTCGCTGAAGCTAACATACAATACGTCATCCCTTTGTAAGGGAGAAGCAGTATACGGGACAGCATTCCAAAAGGCCTAGCTGAGGAATATACAAAACGATGTCCTAAAAAGCCTCAGGAAATTGTATTGGTTGCGGGGGTTGGATTTGAACCAACGACCTTCAGGTTATGAGCCTGACGAGCTACCGAGCTGCTCTACCCCGCGATAAAACCGACCCAAGAAATCAACGCTGATACTCTAACTCTTGCATTGTAGCCTATCAGGCCTTTTGTGTAAACCCGCAATAGGACTGTCGATTTGCCCTAAAGATGTTTTAGGCCCTAAAAGGCACTCATGAAATTTAGGGTATGGGGTAAAATTTTAACTCTGACCACAGCTTCAAAATGACTAATGTTTGGCCACTGCGGTAAAGCAGATATTTTTAGACCCTCATGGGCATGACGACGAATAAGCTGCTGTTGTCAGCTGGATCGACGATCAGTAAGGCACTCATGAAATTTAGGGTATAGAGTAAAATTTTAATCTCTGACCACAGCTTCAAAATGACTAATGTTTGACCGCTACGGTAAATCAGATATTTTTAAACCCTCATAGGCATGACGACGAATAAGCTGCTGTTATCAGCTGGGTCGACGATCAGTATCGAAGCGACCGATTCTTGTATATAAAAGCGAATATTTTCCGATTCTATCTGGCCCGCAACATCAAGTAAATATTTACTGTTAACGCCGGCGTACCAAGGATTTCCTTTATATTCGGCATTTATTTCGTCGTTTGCACTGCCATAATTTTCATTATTGGCAGATATTTTTAGGCATCCATTCGTTAAATCAAGGCGTACAAGCTTTACCTTATCCCCAGCAATGATCGATACTCGACCGATTACATCGATAAAGTCTTGCTTTTTAACGCTGAAAAACATGTCTCTTTTTTCTGGGATGACCGAAATGTAGTCCGGGAAATTGCCTTCGACTATCCGTGCGGTCAAAGTGATCTGGCCGACCTGAAAGCTTATCAAGGATTTATCCAGAATTATTGAGATAGATTCTGTCGGCTCATCCTCAAGCAAGCGTCTTAGCTCAACAATGGTTTTGCGCGAAAGGATAATGCCATTGAGGTTTTCAATCTCCTCAACATTTTCATTAGATACTTCCGACATAGACAGCCGATGCGCGTCGGTAGCCACCATTCTTAGACACTTTTTGTCCATAGCATTTTTGGCCACGTGAAGGTACGCCCCGTTGAGCATGTATCTTGTCTCATCGGTAGACATGGCGAACTTGGTGGTATCTATAAGCTTTGTAAGCTGTACGGTAGAAACTTCAAGCTTGCTTATCCGATGAGGTTGAGGAATCGGCGGAAAATCACCGCTAGCAAGCGACTGCAGGTTAAATTTAGCTTTACCAGCACTTAATATAACTTGATTGTCCTTAGATTCTATTTCAATTGGGGTAGCGTCAGAAACCTTCTTGGCAATTTCATATAAAGTAATCGCCGGAATTACAGCCTCTCCCTCCAGTCCTATTTCGGCGGGGATTGAGCTTGCAACCGAATGATCCAGATCAGTAGAGGAAAAATTAACTTTATCTTCCGAAGCCGACAACAAACAGTGTGACAGTATTGGCAGAGTGGGATTACGCTCTACAACCCCGCATACATTCGACATAGCCCGCAACAAATTAGCTTTTGTTACTTTGATTTTCATATTCTTCCTTTTAACTATTTTTAACTAATCGCGCGCCAACATGCAACGCAGAAGACGAACGTCTTCCGCGACCTCGGGCTTAGTTAAAATAAGCTCTTCGATTTTCTTTACGGCATGGATGACTGTCGTGTGGTCTCTTCCTCCAAATTTTCTGCCTATCTCTGGCAAAGAGGTTGGTGTCAGCTGCTTAGCAAAGTACATCGCAACCTGTCTGGGACGGGCAATGTTAACGTTCCTTCTGGGTGAGTGAATATCAGACAGCCTGATCGAATAATGATCTGCCACCTTTCGTTGAATATCTTCAACGGTTAGTTTTTTACTGTTAGCGCGCAATAAATCCTTCAGCACACGCTGAGTCATTTCTATAGTGATCTCTTCACCGCCCATAAGCGTTGAACTTGCCACCACGCGGTTGAGAGCGCCCTCCATCTCTCGGATATTAGAGGTTATTTTATGGGCAAGAAACTCTAAAACTTCTTTGGGGACATTGGCTTTAAACAGCTTGGCTTTGGTTTGCAGTATACTAAGGCGCAGTTCATAATTAGCCGGATGTATATCGGCAACCAGCCCCCACCCAAGCCTGGACTTCATGCGTTCCTCCATACCTTCAAGGTCCGATGGGGATTTATCTGCCGAAATGATTATTTGGCGATTGTTTCCCACTAAGGAGTTAAATGTGTGAAAAAACTCTTCCTGAGTGGACTCTTTCCCGCATATAAACTGAATATCGTCGACCATAAGGACGTCAACAGAACGAAATTGCTCCTTGAAGGCTACGGTATCGCGAAACCTAACCGCTTTAACAAAGCGATACATAAACTTCTCGGCCGAGATATAGGCGACCTTACGCCAAGGCGTTGCCTTCTTGATATACCAGGCGATGGCATGCATAAGATGCGTTTTACCCAGGCCAACTCCACCGTATATAAACAGCGGGTTAAACACGACGCTGTCTGCCTCGGCAACGCGACGAGCGGCTGCATAAGCCAGCTCATTAGACTTTCCCACAACAAAGCTGTCGAAAGTTAAATGCTCATCCAGCTTAGAGCTTAAGTTTTCCGTAAACTCTGACACTGAATCTGGCTTGTTTGCCTCAAAATTCTCGCAATTGGCTGCCTCAGGTAAAGAGCCTAGGCTACTGCCGTCTGAAATCACAATTTCAAGGTCTTCCACGCGGCTGTCTATGCCTGAAAGCACGGACTTTATATGCTCGACATAGTTGTTGCAAACCCAGTCTTTAATAAACCTACTGGGGGCAATGATGACTATGCCACTGCTGTCATCGTTATAGTGCGACGGTGATAAAGGCTTGATCCAGCTTTTAAACACTGCATTACCCAGCTTTTTCCTGAGTTCTTTACAGACTTCGGTCCAGTGATCAGCAAGCAGGGCACTATCACCAGTCAACACACAACCCCTCCACGGATGATGGAAACGCAAAAACACAAGGAATACTGCCGAACAGATTCCAACATTACCCCAATATAGATTTGGCTTTTTTAGTTAACCTAGAAACACTGCGCGACGCAGCCTTTTTTACCAATACTCCTTTGCTTACAGCCTTCATAAGTTCAGACTGCACCACACGAAGACCGGATGCTATATCCTCTTTCACACCAGATACCAACGTCGCACTGAATTTGGTCAAGACCGTCTTAACCCGATGAGCGCGCTCATGGTTTCTTTTATTCCTTTTGGCGTTTTGCCTTATGCGCTTAATAACCGACTTATGATTGGCCATTCTTTATGCTTTATGCTCCCCTAAAAAAACCTAAGAAGTTTTGATTCCAAAATTTTGATACTTCCCCTTGAATTTAGCCAAACGTCCGCCACTGTCAACGAACTGCCTAACGCCAGTCCAGGCCGGATGCGACTTAGAGTCTATATCAAGCCGCAACGTATCGCCCGGTTTACCCCACGTACTTTTGGTCGTAAACGAAGACCCATCCGTCATAACAACCGTAATATCATGATAATCGGGGTGTATACCTTGCTTCATAGATCAACCTAAGTCCAAACTTAACTTTATAAGGATTAATGCACTTTAACATAACAAAATGTTGAGATCAATATCGCTTTAATGCCATGTGATTTAGCGGTTTTTAATGCTGTTTGGCCATGTCCACCCACCCCTTACGTTACAGTGATTAGGTGAGCCAATAGGGCATCTTTACAAAATTTTAATAATATTTTGTCAATATAGCAATAGTAATACAAATGAGGTATGCTAATGAGAAAAATAGCTATCGTTGCAACGATGTTTATTTGTCAAGGCGCATTATCTATGTTGCGTCCAGCAGAGCAGGACAGAAAGAGCTCAACTCTGCCCATGACCATGTCTAATGCACATTATGATGAAGTAGTGCGCCAATCTGCAAAACTAAGCGTTGATGTAGACGAGATATCGCCAAGCACATTACAAATGTTGCAAAATCTACAAAATGGCAATTTGTCTGAAGGGGGTGAGTTTACGTTGATGAGGCAATGCTCGGATTGCCTTTCGGTATTTGATATAGCATATTTGAACCCTTATCATATAAAGCGGATTCAAACTTGTATCTCGATTATCGATCAAACTAGCGGAATGGCATCTTTACGAGCATTAAGATCGTGTGGCACAACCGACAGAGAGCTAGATCAAGCCGTTACTATCAGCGAAATTATCAAAAATTGCACCAATATGCCCAACAGGCAGCAGTTTTTATATTTCTATATGACTGGAGCAAAGGTTTAGTACATTAAACTTCCTTCTTTAATACCCTTAAAGGATACGGCAACGTTATGTATTGATTGCCGTATCTTCATATTAGTTGTTGTTTTGCTGCTTTCAAGACGTTACCGTGAAGGCTGTCCTAGTAACGCATGGATATGTCGCGTATTTTACAAAAAGTGCTATACAGTGTGCTTAAAGCCTTTTTAAGAGCTTATCAGCTAATTTTGTCGCCAATTATTGGCAAGCAATGCAGATTTGTTCCAAGTTGTTCGCAGTATGCAATACTAGCATTGCAAAAACACGGTATATCAAAAGGCCTGTTATTGGCGACGAAACGTATTTTTCGCTGCCATCCGTGGGGCAAGTCAAGCGGCCTAGATCTGCCTTAATATCACCGTATTTTAATAAAATATTTTATTATTCGTTTAATATTTTGTACCCTGTGCGTAGTAGCTTTAGGTTATGAAGCGCTTTGAAAACAGGCAAAACCTTTGGCCTAGTTCTAGGCGTTGCCACCTGCGCGATTGCTTGTGTAGGTGTATCGTTTTTTGTTCAAAAAAATGCAGTGTGGGCGTATGCTTTGTCCGCCCTAATATCGCTGCTGTCGATATGGTACGCCCTAAAGCTCAGACGAACGAAAGCGAACCAAAATAGCCCTGAAAATACTGTAGCCTTAAAAAGCATAGAACCCAGAAGTCCGCATCCTTCCCAGGCGCTGATAGATCCATCGTACGCTCCGCTTGAATTATTCTCATCTGGCGTGGCTGTTTTTGACAGCGATATGAGGCTTGTATTCGTAAACAGCGCTTATAAAAAAATCACTGGATTAGGGGATCAGGAAATCCATCAAAACAACACTTTTCCCAAAATACTTGACCTTCTAAGACGTAACAGAAAGCTGCCAGAGGTTGTTGATTTTTTGGCATATAAAGATGAGCAGATCAGACTTTTTTCCACTTTGACTGAGTTTGTGCAGGATCTTATATGCCTGCCTAATGGTTTGACATTGAGGTATATCATCTCGCCCAATCCTCTGGGGGGAATAATAACTGTATTTGAGGACATAACCGACAAAATAAACACAGAGCGGCAATATAACATGCTGATATCTGTGCAGAAGGAAACCCTAAGCCATCTTTTCGAAGGCGTAATGGTATTTGGCAGCAATAACCGGCTGAACATCATAAACCCAGCTGCTCAAAGGATATGGCCATCCTTGCAAGACATTAATGTTATGGGTATGCACATCTCAGAAGTCGTAGAAAATGTTATGGGGATTATAGACTTTTCAGACGACAGGGATGAATTTAAATCAGGCCTTATCAGCAATCTTACCGATCGCTTAGAAAAGCAAGGCAATTTAATCCTTAAAAACGGAAATACTGTGCGGTTTGCCTATATGCCATTGCCGGATGGCGCCCATTTGCACAGCTATATAGACATAACAGATTCGCATAAACTAGAAGCGTTACTTTTTGAAAAAAATAAGTTGCTAGAGCACGTGGTACAAGCCAAAAATGACTTCATCGCAAGGGCTTCATTTGAATTTCACGAACCACTTAGCACCGTCATTGGTTTTACACAACTTCTGATAAGTCAGCACTATGGCCAATTGAATGATAAGCAATACAGTTATGTTCAAGGTATTTCTGAAGGATCGCAGCGACTGTCTACATTGATCGAGAACATGATAAAATTGACGTCAAGGCAAATAGAACGAGCCAACCCCAATTACTCTATATTCAAAATAAAGGATTTGTTTAACAATTCGTTAGAGCGTGTTTATCAAAGAGCTTCAGAAAAAGGCATAAAAATAAACGCGGCCAGTTTCCCCAGAAAAAGCATGGAGGCCGACAGAGAATTGATGAAACAAGCAATATCAACGCTTTTGCTTAAGTTCATTAAATCTGCCAAAAACGGATCCATTATTGACCTGAAGACCGAGATAATATCTGAGGATTTGAATGTACAGATATCTTGCAATGCTGTTGTTTTCAACAAGGTGGATAAAGTACTACACCGCACAGAACAAGGGCCAGATGCACAAATGCATGGGTATAACAGCGTGTCTTTGCTGCTGTTGAATCACATCATCAGAATGCATAGTGGCTCTGTGGTAATGGAATCCAATGGCAAAGATAACACCACAATAAAGTTCAGCGTCCCACTAAATCGCGCCGATTCGTCAGATGAATAATGAACGGCGCTTACTGTTAAAGTATTTTCCAAGCGCTTGGCATATTAAGCAGCCTTTGCAGCAGCTCCTGATTCAATCTATGACCGCAGTTTTTTCCGTAAAATCTGCCCAGAACAGGCTTACCTGCTAAGGACAGGTCGCCGACTGCATCAAGGGCCTTATGACGCACCATTTCGTTTTCAAAACGAAGGCCTTCGGAATTCATAATCTTACCGTTATCTATGACAACTGCGTTATCAAGCGACGACCCTTTTATAAGGCCTTTGTCGCGTAATGTTTGGACGTCTTTGAAAAAACCAAAAGTCCTGGCCGGGGCCAATTCTTTGATAAACGTATCTTTGGTCAAATCCAGGTCTATATGCTGTTTATCCAAGCCAGCAGCAGAAAGGTCAAGCTCTACCTTCAAAGAAAGCACATCTTTTTCAGATGGCTCAAACGAAGCAACGCAATTGCCGTCCTGTACAGTTACGGTCTCTAAGATCTTAATGAACTGCCTGGGCTTTGATTGAGGCGTAACTCCGGCCGATTCAATCATCTTGGTAAATTCTCGTGCACTGCCGTCAAGGATTGGGACCTCTTCGTTGTTCAGCTCTATTCTTGCATTGTCAACGCCCATACCAATCAGCGCCGCGCACACGTGCTCAACGGTTTTTACACATACACCATTATGGGTAATGCAAGTACACATTGACGTATTGCTAACCTGGTTCCATAAGGCAGGAACTTCATGACTAGCAGCGTCTACTCTAACGAATTTGATGCCATATCCAGCCGGAGCCGGACATATAGATAACGTCGCAGGACTGCCCGAATGAGTCCCTATACCAGTGCAAGATACGCTTTCCCCTAAAGTGTTTTCACAAGGCATATACTTGGCTGTGTGTCGCTATTGCAATTTATTACAAGAATCCAGTATTTGATTTGCGTCTGCTTCTGCAACTTTACCGACAAAGGCAAGCGTCTTATTCGACCCACACATCGCTTTTGCAACGTTTTGGACGGACTCGATGCTTACTTTATTGATTTTGGCCATCAGCCCCTCATTATCAATCGTTTGCCCAAATATCAGCACTTGATTAGCATTTCGCTCACACATTGCGGTTGTGCTTTCCAAAGACATCATCAGCCCCATTTTGAACTGAGCCAAGGCGCGATTGAACTCTGAGCCGTCTATTCTGCGCCGCATATCGTATAACTGCTCAACCGAAACGCTGACGACTTCGGCTGCTTTCTCAGGCGCAGTTCCTGCATATATGCAAAGCGTCCCAGAGTCGTTATAGCAGCTGTTGAATGAATATACGGCATACACCAGTCCACGCTTTTCTCGCACTTCTTGAAACAGCCTAGAGGACATGCCTCCCCCCAGGATGGACGAGCATATTGCCGCGCTGTAATAATCAGGCGACTTTAGTCTTACCCCTTCAAACCCCATAACTATATGCGCTTGCTCAAGCTGTGGACGGAAATCGACCGCAAGACCGCTGGTATATTTGCCCGCTTCCGGCGTGGGAATTGAGTCTCTTGACCTGCATCCACCGAAGTACTTTTCAACCAAAGACACAACAGCATCATGCTTAAGCTTGCCTGCGGCAGAAAAAACCATTTTCTCTGGCTGATAGAATGAATTCATATATTGCCGAAGGTCCTTGGCGGTCAGGCGGTTGACAACCTCGGCTGGGCCAAGTATTGACCTGCCAATCGCCTGGTCCTTAAAGGCCGCCGCCTGAAAATGATCAAACACAACATCGTCCGGCGTGTCCAAAGTCTGGCCAATTTCCTGCAGTATAACGCCTCGCTCTCGCTCAAGCTCTGCCTCTGGAAACGTTGGATCCAGCAGGATATCGGCAAGTATATCAACGGCCAGCTCTATATCTTTGCCCTGAACCCTTGCATGATAAGCCGTAGCCTCGCGTGAGGTATAAGCGTTAAGGTCACCCCCTACAAACTCGATCGCTTCTGCTATTTGCCTTGCGGTGCGACGGGTGGTTCCCTTAAATGCCATATGCTCAAGGAAATGTGAGATGCCGTTATTCTCTTTTTGTTCAAACCGTGCACCAACATCGTGCCACATGCCAAGCGTAACCGTTTCTACGTGCGGCATTTCGTGGGTTACTACCCTGATTCCATTGTCTAACTTAGTAAGATTACTCACACCTTCACCTTTTTAAATCCTTTATGCAGCTTAATTTTATTGATCAGCCTTTCATCCATCACCTTTATGGCGAACTTTAAAGCATTAGCAAATCCAACATAATCAGTCCCTCCATGGCTTTTCACTGCCAGCCCATCAAGCCCAAGGAACACCGCGCCATTGAATGCCCTAGGGTCAAAAAACGAAAATGCTTCCTTAAGCTTGCTTTTTGCCATAAGCCCCACCAACTTCACAAACCAGCCACTTGTCATAAAGGCGGACTTGAAGTGACTTATTAAAAGCCTAGCTGTTCCCTCGGCGGATTTCAAGGCTATGTTGCCAGAAAAGCCGTCCGTGACAATAACGTCCGCTTCGCCCAGCCATATGCCGTCCCCCTCTAAAAATCCGCAGTAGTTGCTGACGATACCGTCATTTTTAAGTATATAGGCCGTATCTTGTATTACCTGACTGCCTTTTGTTTCTTCCGATCCTATATTCAGCAATGCAACCTTGGGGGATTCCTTATTCATATAAGCCTGCGCCAGCGCCTCACCCATGATGGCGAACTGAACCAGCTTATCACTAGAGCAATCTATATTCGCGCCAAGGTCCAAAGCAATGCACACGCCTGCCTTAGTTGGCAGTTGGGTGGCAATTGCCGGACGCTTAATTCCAGGTAAAGTGCCAAGAATGCTGGTCGATAAAGCCACATATGCACCAGTATTGCCAGCAGAAACTACAGCCTCGGCAATGCCGTCCTTAACCGCCTGTATCGCTTGCCCCATGCTGGATTGCTTACCCTTCCTGAATGCGGACAGCGGCTTTTCATCAGACGTTACATTAACTTCAACATCAATCAGCTCTACATTCTTGTGTTTCGGCGGATATTTATCAAGCAGCGGATCAATTAAATCTTTCTTCCCGAAAAGCAGGAACTTCACGTCGCTGCAATCTAGGTAAGAGACTCCTCGCACTACGGTTTCCGGGGCGCTGTCCCCGCCCATAGCGTCAATGGCGATAACCCTTTCACACGACTTGCCACCAGTGCACCGACAGCCTGTGCCAGTGGATGCAGCTTCGCACGTATCACTTAGTGCGCTTTCTGAACAAAAATTAAAGATAGAAAATCCCTTAACGCAGCCCGTTGTCTTATCGATGTTCAACCAAGGTCTCTTTAAGCGTTTTCAGCAGCCTCTTCAGCCACTGGTTTAATGGTAAAAACCTGACGCTTGTTATAATATCCACAGCTTTTGCATATGTGGTGTGGAAGCCTGTCGCTGCCACAATTATCACATTTGACATAGTTTACAGAGTGCAGTGCCAAGTGCGACCGCCTTTGATCACGACGAGACTTTGAAGTTTTTTTCTTAGGAACGGCCATATCGAAATACCAGGAATTTTTGCGTCTTTTTGCATTCTAAACTAATTCTCATTTGAAGACAAGCGGGTCGGAAAGATATATGCTGCTGGGTATAAATCGCGCATCTAACAGCATATGCAACAAAGCAGTCTGTTCGTAAAGACTCCTCCGCTGGCAGAGTTACTCAGGCCCCAGTCGATTGAGGAATTTGTCGGATTTAAAGTATCTGCTCAGCTGTTGGCCATGGATCCCATTCAGTCCTTGATTTTATGGGGCCCGCCTGGCAGTGGCAAAACTTCATTAGCCAGGTTTCTGGCCAAACACAGCCAGTTGCCGTTTGAGGAAACCTCCGCCGTCATGCATGCAACCTCAACCTTCAAGTCAATATTTGAACGCGCCGAGCGATCTGTCAGCAGCAAAATTCTGTTGCTAATAGACGAAATTCATCACCTTAATAAATCGCAGCAGGATGTGTTTTTGCCTCACTTAGAGACTGGCAATATAATCCTTATCGGCACTACGACCGAAAACCCGTCGTTCGAACTTAGGCCCGCGCTTTTATCCAGATGTAAAGTAATAACTTTTAATCGGTTAGGGCTTGATGATCTTGAAATTTTATTAAACAGGGCAGAAAGCTTCATGCATCAACCGCTGCCGCTTACTAAAGAAGCTCGCCTCACCCTGTGTCAAATGGCCGATGGAGACGGCCGGTATTTGGTAAACAGGGCGGAAGAGTTGTTTGCCTTAAAACCCGTCGACAATCTTTCCCCAGACGAGCTTATCAAGCTGTTATCCAAGCGCCCGGCGATATATGACAAAGCAAGCGATGAGCACTATAACCTTATAAGCGCGCTGCACAAGGCTATGCGCGGATCTGATGTGGACGGGGCCCTATATTGGTTTGCCAGAATGCTGGAGGGCGGCGAAGACCCGCTTTACATAGCACGCAGGCTGGTCCGTTTTTCGGTCGAAGACGTAGGTACGGCCGACCCACAGGCTTTGCAACAAGCCATTGCGGCCGAGCAAGCATTCCGGTTTTTGGGCTCGCCAGAGGGCGAATTGGCTGTCGCGCAAGCGGTGATATATCTCGCCAGCGCGCCTAAATCGAACGCTGTACATTCCGCATTTAATGAAGTTAGGCAGTTTGCCCGCAAACACGGCTCTCTTACGCCGCCGAAAAGAATCCTAAATGCCCCTACTGCATTTATGAAATCTCAAGGGTATTCGGAAGGCTATGTCTATGATCACGATGTGAAGGACGCTTTTGCGGGCACAAATTTCTTTCCAGACGGCCTTGCTCGGCAACAATTCTATCGACCAGCAGAACGTGGCTTTGAAAGAGAAATCAAAAAACGCCTAGACTGGTGGAATAAACACAGGTTAAAGCGTGAGTAATTTTAAAACCTAGTTCACAGCTCTTTGCGCTCTTTCCTCCTCATATCTATTTAAAGTGTCACGCCGCAGAATATCAGGGATATGTGCGCTTTAGATCTGATATTTATTTCGGTTATTTCGCTAAAATTTTTGATATATTGCTGATTGCATGTATGAGATGTGCAAAATGAAGAGCAAAGCCTTAAAGGTTGGCATAATGCTGTTCTGTCATTTAGTCATTTCTTCTAAAATAGACGCCGCTTTACCACGTCTGCCATTTCATCATCAGAAAGAAAAAGTTGCTCGAAGGCTTGGGGGTTTTGATGCTAGAAGCAGTAATGCTTGGAGAGAATTAAATCAGCGCTTCGAAAATGTTTCTCATAGAGAACTATTAAGTATCGCATATATTGTATCCCAAATGACAGAAATACCTGGTCCTGATAGAGAAGCTCGGCGCAGTGAAGCTGTTTTGGTTAAGTGGTTTGATGAAAATTGTGCTGTAATACAACCTTGCTTAGATCTGATAGCGCTGACAAGCAGTGATGGTTTGAATCCTTCTGGCGGCCCACTATCTGTACCTGATTTGTCTGCGGTTTCCTTTAGCTATCCCAGCGAGTGGCTGTCAGTAAATCCACAAATAGCTGTTGATCAGCCGGTTTCAGAACAAGCTCCGTTTTTAATACCGCCGCCTACGCAAACTGTAATTCCAAGAGTACATACGCGCCGCAAAAGAGAAACGGTGATGTTTAATGAAACTCCTTGGGATCTTAATTATATGAATAATCTCGCATACCAAGAGCTACTCCAAACTTATGGCGGCTGTATTTTGCAATTTGCGGAATTGCGAGCAATAATACATTTAGTATTGCAAAACACCGGAATGTACGCTTCTTCCTTTGCATGTGGGCGGGTATCTTCTATAGTTTTCTGGCTTAATGAGAACTGGGATGCAATAAAAGATCACTTGCCGCCGCCAGAGGCTGTTAGGGAGTTGGCTGAGCAAACGAGAGAAAATAACAGAATAGCTTACGCAGCGCGTAGAGCACGTCGAAATTCCAGCAAAGAAAGGCTTGCGAGTGTTAGTCCTTTGCAAAGCCATGTTGAAGAGGATTAAAAAAATGTTTTGGTAAAGAAAATTTTACTCAAGGCCATCTATTAAGCACTGCACTGCTTGTGTCTGGAGCGATAAGAGTAAAAGTTGACAGAGACGCCAAGCTCACAAAAGCCGTTATGATCAAGCAGTTTGATGAGAATTGGACTGCAGCATATCCTCATTTAAGCTAGATTCAACTAATCATCTAGCCAAACCTTAAAGAGTAATTTATATTTCGCCGATCAGTTCAATTATAGATAATGTTTATGTATTTTAATAAGAAATTTTGCATTGCTATATGTTGTGCATTCGAACTATCAACTAGTTATGCTGGCTTATTTCCTTCTGATGATGATCAATTTAGTGATTGTAGTAGTGATGAGCAGAAATCGTGTTGGACCAATGAAACATTTGACAATTTGTCTTTTGATCTAATTGAGCCTGTAGCCCAAACGCCTATAGAACGCGCTCCGCTTCCAGTGCCGCTGTTTTTAAATCCGCTAACATTGCCTGCGCAGACTGCAGCAGTACAGTCGCAATATCAAAGAGACATAGCGGCGTTTAATGAAACCCATCCAGATTTTAATTACAAAGAAAGTCCTGTATATCAAGAGCTGTGCCGAATTTATGGCGAGCATGCTTTGTCAATTAGAGGATCAAAAGCAATACTAAGTTTAGTAATGCAAAACACCGAAATGCACGCTCCTTATATTACACACAACTATATGCCTGCCATATTTGCCTGGTTTCAAGACAATTGGGATGCAATAAGAGATCATTTGCCGCCTCCAGAGGATGTCATGAGGCTGGCTCAGCAACACAGAGAACAAGAAAGTAATCGAAATAGGACAAGAGCTGCTGCAAGGATTGCGGATTTTGCCCCTAAGCAAAGTGAGGCTTGGATAGCATTAAGTAAGCAGTTTTGCGAGGGTATTACTCTGAGAGAATTGGACAGCATTGCAGCAGTGGCGTCCAAAATGGCAAGAATATCTAAGCCTGATAAAACAGCTAAAGGAAGTCTTCCCGCCATGATCAAGTGGTTTGATGAGAATTGGACCGCAATAGGACCTCATTTATCTACAATAAATTTGAAAGACCATGTAAATTTATCAGGCCGTGCAGACAGAAGAAATAGGTTTGCTCGGATACTTGTGCCAGAAGAATAATATCTTATGCAGAAGCCTCAAGCCCACACTCCCAGCGCCTACCATTTTCCTAGCATGGTGGCGCTACAGGACTCGAACCTGTGACCCTCTGATTTTCCAGTACACAACGTAGATAGAGATATGGAAAATCGCCCTATTCTATTCAGCCCGCCTAACATAAAATCATATTACCGCAAAATTATGCCAAAAAGCGCAGCGCGATCGTGCGACGGTTTTGTGAAAAGCAGGTTCAGATAGATTATTTCTTCATTAGCTGCTGAATTTTGCATTTTAAGAGTCTCGTTCTGTAGATTTTTCCTTGTTAGCCTAAACGTCAAATCATTTTGTCAAAATAATATTATCATCATTTGATAAATCATAAAACATCTGATACTTTAAACTCAATTTAACTATGGAGAACGTTTATGTATTTTAATAAGAAACTTTATATTGCTATATGTTGTGCGTGCAGGCTATCGACCAGTCATGCTGCTTTTGTGCCACGTGCTGCTTTTATGCCAGTAGATACTTTGCTTGATGGACAGCCAATTTACCCAATAGGTCCTATTATTGGTCAACCACCTGCGCCAGTTGCAGTGCCACCCGCAGCCCCAAGGGTACAGTCGTACCGAAAGATTCCCGTATATCAAGAGCTATGCCAAATTTATGACCGTCCTTTGGGGTTTATAGAATTAAAAGCAATAGCAAATTTATTATCCGGAATGCGCACTCTTCCCTTTAGAGATCCCCGTAATATATCTGACGCAGTTAGCTTGATTCAAAATATTTTGGGTAAAACAGGGGGTGGCTTGCCGTCTTTAGAGGATGTTATTGGGGAGGCTGAGCGAATAAGAGATTATTACAAAAAGCATGATCAAGATAATGTCGCCCAAAGGCTTGGGGATTTTAATTTTAAGCAAAGCGAGGCTTGGAGAGCATTAAGTGAGAAGCTTAGCGATGGTGTTACTCTGTCTGAATTGAAAAGCATCGCAGCAGTGGCGTCCCAATTGGCAAGAATATCTGAGCCTGATAGAGAAGCCAAACGTAGGCTTCCTCTCATGGTCAAATGGTTTGAGGATAATTGGACCGCAATAGGACCTCATTTACCTGCAATAAATCTGAAAGACCATACAGATTTATCAGGCCGTGCAAATAGAAGACAGAGGTTTGCTCAGGCGTTTGTACCAGAAGAATAATATCTTATAAGAAGCCTCAAGGCCATCCCAGCGCCTGCCATCCTTCCTCTCCCCATGGTAGGCGCTACAGGACTCGAACCTGTGACCCTCTGATTAAAAGTCAGATGCTCTACCGTCTGAGCTAAGCGCCCACAAAATCGCACTATGCCGCGTTACTATATTAACCAAACAACAACTTGATCCTGTGCTCTGTACAGCGGACAGGCGGTCTTATACCATAAAAGAGCAAAAGAATAAAAAGATCCGTTCAAAGAGGACGAGTTTGCCGATTATTGGACTTATGGCTTGCGATGCAAACGGCGTTATAGGGCAAGACAACAAGATCCCTTGGTCGTGTGAAAAGGATACTAATTACTTCAGAGATACTACGCTAGGTAAGACGCTGATTGTTGGCAGGAAAACGTTTGATTCTTTGCCGCAGGCCTTGCTGAATGAAAGACGCTTTATAGTATTATCCAGGAAAACAAACACGTCTGACAAAACAAAAACTTACCTGAATTCGCTGACAGAATTTACTGACTTATACCAAACCATCGGGTATAAGGCTGATCCCATTTATATGATTGGGGGAGGCGAGATTGCCGATCTTTTCCTGCAAAATAATTTAGTCGATGAATTTATCCTGACTGTAATGAGCGGTTTATATAACGGAGATGTCAGGCTAAACCTCAGGCATTTTAACGGCTGGCATAAGAGTACGATGGAAATTTCGGAGCAATTCTGTCGTTTTAGGTACGTTAGACCTCAAATTAACTGATTACTTTAAGCACATTATACAAAAGATCGTCGATCCCACGCTTTGATACGGCCGAGATCGGGTAGACTGGCTTTTTGGTCTGTCGCGCCAACTTAGAGGTTTTGGCTTTAATTTCATCCTCAGACAAAATATCAATTTTATTGATGGCCAAAAACTCAGTTTTGCTGGCCAGTTCGTGTCCGTAGGATATAAGCTCGTTGCGCACTGTTTTATATTGCTCAAACAGATCGTCATTTTCAGCACTTATCAAATGTATAAGAACGCGGCACCTTTCAATGTGGCTGAGGAACTTATCACCGAGGCCAACGCCTTGATGCG
>JAISFO010000003.1 GCA_031263535.1 Holosporales bacterium | reverse complement strand
TTCCTTTTTCTGCTGAGGACGAAATAACAGAAAATAAAAAATCACAAATATCAGTAAAATCGGCATTAAATTAACCAGGCTGAAGGCATATGACTCGCCAGCCTGCGCATAAGCATTTTCAGCAAACATTATTTACACTCAAATTCATAAAAACCTAGGTGAATTTAGCATAAAAATCTCAGCATCCAAATGCTCTCGAAACAAACAAGGTTTATGCCGGCAAAAACAATTACAGTTCTTCATTTTTTATAGCTTTAGGCCGGATTATCTGGCCAGGTTTTATTTGCTCACACTCAGGGGCGCCTGAAAATTTAATTGTTATACCGTCGCTGTTGATTTCTAAAATTTGTACCGCAGTGAACCCTTCGTACACATTCTCGTTCGGCAAATCAATTGTATCGCCTTGGGCGTACCACTTCCCATTTATACACGCTTTCGCCGATTCTGGCGTTACTATAACCGATTGTAATTTAAGAAAGTCAGATTCTTTTAGCACTCCAGCCCCAAATATCGACAAATTGTAATTCGGAATGTCATTGAGATCAGGAATGAACTCCTGATCAATCAAGCCGAAGCATATTGTGCTAAAAGTTATTTTACATACGAAAGTTTTAATCGACTTTTCAAAAGTTACATCGACGCTATCCAGCGATACAAGCCCAGGAACGCAGTTATTTAAGCAAGCGATAAATTTGTAAACATTGTTTTGAGAATTTATCGCCGCATTGATGGCTATCTGATACGACGTGAACAAGCCATCCGCTTCGCGTAAATTCATCGACTGCAAAGACAGCTCTTTAACCCCGCATGACAGCGCTATCTCACTCAACGCTTTTTCTATGTCCGCTTCATCAAACCTACACCAAGAACGCCTGAAAAAGTCATTACTTACATCTTTAGCCTCCTCCCTCCACTTGTTAACGTAATCCAAATCGTCATCAAGTTTGTTTAGGCCTTCTTGCATACTTGCTATCTGGGCTTGTTTATCAAGCAGCGCATTAATCGACCAAGATCCAACTAGTATTGAGACAGCCAAAATCCCCGCAAGCAATAACAGCGCGATAAGATCGTTTTTGTATGTTAAAACTTTGGCAAAAGTCTTCTTCATATCGTCAGATCGATTGTAAAAAGCTCTCGCTGTTTACGGTAATCAAGATTGCCCTCCAACAAGATTCTAGACCTTGATTTATTTTGCTTTTCCGCCGTAGCGCCAGAAAAATACTTCCCCAATTCACCGCAAATATCTTCCACCTGATCAGGCAAAGCGCTAATGAAAAGCTTAATGCTGGGCTTGCGCTCATACTTTAGGCCAATAATGTCAGCGGTATTTTTTAATGCTGCAGATATATTGTTTAAGTGCTTCCAGATACAATCTGTGTTTGTATTTGTCAATTTAAGAGCGCTAACCAGCTTATCTGCGCTTGCATCAAGACCAGTAATCTCAAACTCATGACACAGGTCTTTTATGCTGTTTTCTAAAACAACTCGTTGTTGTTCGATCTTTTGAGACAAAACATTAGCGACTGTCCAAGGCCGCCAGACCAATGCCGCACCAAGGCAAGTGGTCAGGAAAACACATGATGCACAAAGCGCGTTGCAAAGATATCTTTTGATTCTGACCAGCCAAAGCTTGTGCTTATTAACCAGTAACGGGCTTTTGAAAATTTTGCGAGAGGCAGCACGAGATATAATTAGCTTAGCAAGCTCGCTCATACCTCCGCTATTTGATTTATTAGCGCCTGCATCAGGCAACCCGATTACTTTGATAAAATCTGGCAAATTGAGTTTATCCAGACACCCTCGATTCATGTTAGAAAAAACTGTTATTGGCTGATCTATTGTCCATTTATACCTGCGCATATATAAGGCGGCCTCATTGATCTTCTGACTCAACATATCTGGTAGTGCAAGAGTACTAGTGATTATATCTAGGTTGAATATGCAGTTATTTTGATATCCACCAACCAGCTTAATTCCATCTAAAAATCGCCCAACAAATATCCACCATCCAGACATATCGCAATTAAACTGCTTTTTGAGGGCCAAAGGAATCAATGCCAGCAAAGGGAAAATGCCTAAAATGTTAGGGCTGCTTGAATGCAACTCAGAAGGTAATAAATCCCCGTTTAAAGCAGCAGTTTGCACGTGAAATATATTTCTGCTGAAGAGGTGTTTTATAACAAATTTACCTAAGTAGCATTTTCCAACATCTGCCTGTCCTTTCAGATAATTCCTCAACTCACCCCAAGACAGTGGCGGCGTTGTCTCCATACCAAGAGCGACTTTTCTGTCCAAAGTTAATATACAAAAGTTTTCATTAGATCTTTCAATCAAATGCGACCATTTGGTAATTTTTCTAAGCTGTATATTACCGGATCCTTCGCGGGCAATATGTAGGATATCCTTCGTATCAGACAGAATAAACGATACATTATTGTTAAACAGCTTGATCATCTAGATATCGCTTATATTGATCAAATTGCTATAAATAGGCAAAAATAATCCCATAATAACGATTAATAAAACCAATCCTGTAAAAATTGTCAAAAATATTGATAGCTTGCTGGATAATGACTTGATATACAGCTCTATTTGATTATAAATCATTTCGGAAAACGTACCCAAGCTTTTGCCAAGCGTGTTGTTTTCTTCGCCGATCTCTATCGCCAACAGAAAGAGTCTTGGCATAAAACTGCAGCATTTATTAAATGACGAGCTTATTTTATAGCCCTCATGCACCATTAAGCATGATTTTTCCAGGCAATCTCGCCAGTATGTGTTTTTTATTGAAGAAACCGCAATCTGTAATGCCTCAAGCGAAGCAATTTTAGCCTCAAGGGCCGAAGAAAGCGTCAAACTGAACTTCCACAGGTTAATGCTGTTTATAATCCGTCCACAGATTGGAATTTTACTCGCAAATTTTGACAGTAAATACTTACGCTTTAAAGCCATTACGGTAATGGTTGTACAGAAAATCACAACTAATAAAGATAAACCCTCTAAAAACTTAACCCAATCGGTCGAAAACACAAACAAGACCGTAGAAGTAAAAAATCCATATTCCAGATTTAGATCTTTATACATATTCGACAGCTGTGGAACCAGCACAGCGCCACAACAAAAGACCGTGACAAAAGCCATAAAAACAGAAAACAACGGATAATACAGCGCTTGTTTAATGTATCTTGAGGCTTTGTTGTTTAGCTCTAAAAACCGGATAATATTACTTGCGGATTCGGCTAGGTTACCTGTCTTCTCAGCCAAAGCCAAAAACTTTACTGCTATATTCCCAAATGTATGCTTATATCGACCGAAAGCGTCGGAGATACTGAATCCTTGCTCTATTAGCGACCTGATCTCGCCAATTGCTATTATTAGCAAATCTGGTAAATCGTTCTTGGACAGCGCTGTCAGGGACTCCATTATATTAAGCCCCATCGCGGCCTGATATTTTATATGATGGAAAAAACAGCAGCAGATCTTCGTGCTTTACCCCTATTCCTAAAAACCGCTTAATTATAATTTTAAAAGAAATGCAGCACTTTATGGGGATTAACCTACGGTCAAATAACTCAGATCTTGCGCCGTTTCTGTTATCGGCAATTATAAAACCAGTTGATCTAATTCCTGATCTGTCCGACGCACAGTACTTGTAAACAGGCATAAACTACCGCAGTTAAAGTCCACTAATCAGACAATTGGCGTACCCGAGAGGATTCGAACCTCCGACCTTCGCCTCCGGAGGGCAACGCTCTATCCAGCTGAGCTACGGGTACGGATAACTTGCGGGATACTACATCTTATTACTAAATATATATATTTAATTGTTACTGTTATATTGGACTTAATTATGTGGATCAAAAATTATCATCATTTTACCAACAGGTAGTTTAGCTAAAACGGCCAATACTACAAACACAGCGCCGTTTCTTTAACATTTGTGGGTAACTTTAGTAACGGTTAGTAAACGCAAGCATTATTATTAGCGTCAGTGAATATTTATGGCTATTTAGGTTACACAGCGTAATCTATTAACAAGTTATTAACAGTAGCTTCTGTTTAAAAAGTAACAACCTAGATTAAAAGGACTAACCGTCGTTTAATACTTGATTAGCTTTATTCTTGTAGAATAAACCATAGTTGACAAATGGAGGTTAATTATGGCGTATAGGATTTTTCCAATAAGTTTATTGGTTTTTATGATGTTTGATTCAAGTGCAACGTTACATAGGGAGGGTGAAACTGCTGCGCCGTTTAATATTAGGATGACGGTTCAGCCAGGCGATCAAGAAATTAATTTGAGATCAAGAATTGCGATTGTGACGGACGAAGAAGGGCAAGAGCAACCTACTCGAATGAGGACGCTGGCGCGCTGGGGGTTTATTAATAAGGCCATGAGGGTACTTGTAAAAATTTTATATCCTCTTGAGGGATTGGGCCAATTTGTTGGTTGGGCTGGGGCAACTGTATCAGCGATTACGACTCCAGCGCGTGATTATTTCCCTGAGCTTACATTTATTGCAGATGTACAGAAGGTCTCTTTGCTTGCCAGCATTACCGGTGGCCTAATTTACGCGGGGGCGAAATATGCAGTAACCGGTCTGGAGAAAGAACTTCAGGAATTCGATGCTATTCGACAAGCAGAGCAAAATGCGCTAGCGCAAGAACAATTGTGAAGCACGCATATAAACTTTTCAAGATACGGTTTGTTACTCTGGCTTAGTCAAGGCAATTAGGTCAAGCTTTGAGGGGCAAAGCTTTAACTTAATTGAACATGCCGCTCAGTTTGCTTATCAAGTGGTTGGCGAATATCTGCACAATGCAAGCATACTGAAGCGGGTTGAGGTAGTAAAAATATTCCCAGAACCAAGCGAGCTTCAAAGTACTTCGTTCATATACTCTGATTGGTAGAAGGTGTTTACTTTAAGCTGAAAGGCCTTGCCTAACACAGTATAAGCCCATCGAGCAGGTCTGCGTATGCGCCTGCGAGCCTTGCGGTAGCAAGCCCAGGCTGAGAGAGGTTCAAGTACTACTCAGCTGGTCGTGAAAGAATAACGCGGGGGAGGGGCAAGAGGTCAACAGTAAACCGAAGTTAAAATACTAAAATTTTCGTATTTTTCTAATTTTTATTTTGCTTTGACTTGCACTGATGTTGTAATCTTCCTTTGGATATTTCGCTATGGAATGGTCATGATAGGCGCAAAGCGTGCTGGAGCTAGAGAGATTACCCCTCCCCCCCCCCCTCTCTTTAGTACTAATACTAAGGAGCGGTCCTGCTCTAAGTTGAGGGTTAGGTATTGCGGCGATTTTAAACCGAATGATGATTTTAGCTTAAAAATAGTTCAGTTCGAAGAACTGCCTACCGAGGAAACCAGCAAGGCTTCCGAGCCTTACGTTAGCAAGCCCAAACTGGGTCTATTTAGCATACAGATCGCTGGCTGTTCAAATTCTTATGGTCAGTTCAGTAGATTTGCATCAATATTGTTCTTGGCCTCATTGGTAGCATTCTTACCCAGCTGCTCAAGTCCGAACAAAGATTCCTTTCGCCCACATCTGTACCTAGGCGTAACCAGCAATTACTCAGATTCAAGTGCTACCTTAGAGCCAAGGTACTTCGTGCCTGATTGTGGTCTTGGTGGTGGTGGAAATTGGGGAGCTGGTTGGATGATTGGACGTGGCAATGCTGTTCAGGTAGGGGCTCCCGCCGGAAATTTAGCGACCAATAGCTACTCTCTCCTAAATGATGCATCACGGGATTTAAGCTCCAAAACCTCTGGCGTAGGCTTTGGTACGATTATTGGTTTAGAGATGAAAGTTTTTAAGTTGCGTATGTCTCTGGAAGCTGATTGTTCCACTCTAGGCTATGGAAAGAATAAACAGAGAGACGACCTATTTGAGAATTTCTCGTTTGGGTTATCTTATAGATTAGGTTTAAAACTTGGAAACTATTTCACTCCCTATCTATTGGCGGGGATGGAATTTAATACATTTAGAGCACGTGGAGAGAATTTTCATTTTCAAGAAAATACTCCGGTTAGATATATAGATATATTGGGTGCTGTGAGCATAACCCCATCTGAGAGTTGTTTTTACAACTTAGACAGTGGTAAAATAATACAAAGTCCAAGATTAGGTTGTGGATTTGAGATAAGCTTCTTTGAACGTTTTAAGTTCAGGTTTGATTGTCTTTGGGCTTTGAGAAGAAGGGTTTGCTGTAACTTTGAAACTCAAACTACGTTATCGGCGCCTAAGAATATAGCCGGAGGTTTGCGTAGGCAGGTTGGCGCTGAAGATACAATGAATTTGTTTCACAAGAAATTTTCCACTCGCTTCGGCATCATTATGGATCTGTAAATTGTCTATAGCCTAAGCAGTACTTGGATTCATCTAGCTTGGGCTTGCTGACGCAAGACTCG
>JAISFO010000002.1 GCA_031263535.1 Holosporales bacterium | reverse complement strand
TTTACATCTTGGGTCATTATCGCATTACGATTCCTGCCACTCTTGGTGTCTTTGATAAGGATAGTTCCATTTCGGAAATCTACATCATTCCAAGTAAGCTTGAATATCTCGCCTGCTCTTAGGCCACATCTCAGAGATATCAAGGCGATATCATTGATTGTTGGGCTAACTTTGCTAAGCTCTGCCAACAATACAGGAGATTCTTCCTCGGATAAGAACCTTGAGCGCCTATTGTCTTCTGACGGTTTCTTGACCTTAGTCACGGGATTGTCTCCGTTGTATAGGTCATTGTTCTTGGCATAGTTAAACACCTGCCTTACCAAAGCCAACGCATAAGTAATAGTCCTAGGAGCTCTACCAGCATCACTCATCTGCTTCTTCAGCTTCTCCAAAATAAACGGTGATATCTCCCTCATGGGCAAGCTTCCAATCAGAGAATGCAACCATTTGTTGAACAAGCTAATTTCAACCTTGCATGTTTTAGGATCTTTGTCTTGTGTGGTTTGCTTATAATACTTGTTAAATATCGAGGAGAATGTAACTTGTTCTTTCTCGTGCTGAATCCTGACAGCTTCTTCTCTTTCAGCCTCCTCTTTTTGAGCTCTACGTCTCTCAGCCATCGTCCTCAACCCAATACCGGTACGATGCGCCATCTTTAAATCATGTAGTCTTTCTGCAGCAATTGCTTCGGTAACTCCTATAGACTCCCATCCGACACCCTCCTCTTTGACCTTGCCGTCTAGTCTGTACCTTATTGTGTAATACCTGTCCTTACGAACTGCTCCGTGTTTTCTTATTGGATGCTCAACGCATCTAATGCCAGGCGTTTTTACCTTTATCCGCTTGTACTTTGCTGTTGTCATTTTACCCCACACTTACCCCATACTTTTGCAGTATTTTTGATTACAATTTACTCTATATAATGACATGTAAATATCAGCTATATCCTAGTCTTTCAAGCAAAAAGTAATCAATGATAATTAATAATGTTTTTTATTTTTATCAGACTACGGATCTGGAGGTTAGGGGTTCGAATCCTCTCGGGCGCGCCATTTTTCGATGTTTAATGTAACGTGCTAGAGAGCGTCAGTTTAGGCTGGGTACAAATTATAACCGCGCCTACCCGCAATTATTCAGTCTACTAAGAGAGAGCACACCATCTGGACAAGCGTATCTAAATACTCTGCCTTAATCCCGCATGCGTAAGAGCAAGTAGAAATAACCCCAATACACTCTCCGCCAGTGTTAAGCACAGCGGCACCACTGCTGCCTTTACAAGGGGCGTTAAGCCCACCGAGCTCAAAAGGAATTGGCACAAAGTTCGCAGTGTTAATAAGGCTTTCAATGATAGGACCAGACTTTGCTGACAATTCCAAAGGGATCTTTTTAAGATCGTATCCAAACTGAAGCTTTCGTAGGGCGACGTAATCGCTTTCTTGTATTTCTAAAAGCCTTGCCCTTGGAAGGCCTGGTAAATCCTCAATGGCATCTTTAAATACAGGCTTCGGGCAAGGCATATGAAATCCAGCATCAAGAGCAAAACTGTACGTATCCACAATACCGCTTGGATCAATAGCGGCAATTGGGCAAATCTTGATCGGCTTAGCTTCATACACAGGCTGTGACAGCACAATAAGCGCTATATCTGTGTCTGGGGCAGTTGTAACCACGTGTATTGCAGGAATCTTTGCTTGGTTTATTTCGAGAGTCAGCTTTAGGTGCGTATCTTTGCAATTGGCCACATATCTGAAGAAGCCATGCTCATCGGATGTTAAAGTTTGGGGTATTTCGCTTGATAGATATTCTGGCAAGATGTGACGACAAGTAATCAAAAGCCTGTCCTTAAAGTAGGTTGATAAACCCAAAGTATCGGCATCGATCAAAGTGGCAGTCACGTACAACCCTAACTGTTCGTACGCAATTCCTTCCCCTTCCCTTATGTAGCGATCTTGCAGTAATCTACCTGCTGTATGAAGGAAGGCTTTTCCAGCCTCTACCATATCTTCTACATTAGGTAGGCCCGGCAAACCACCGCCAAAGAAAGATAATAGGCGTTTAGACCGCAAACGGTCCTGAGGCAATCCAAAAGCTATCTTATCAAGCGTTGATTGAGAAGGCGCATTTGGGCTAAATGAATTTCGTATACAGCTCATAACACACCATTGAGCTCGTCCGTTAGATATTGTAAGGACTGTATCTATAAATGTAGCTTCTCCTTGTATAATCTCTACGCATTCGCCATGTGACGCGAATGGTTCACTGTAAATGCGTACCGAATTACATTCATTTGGCAAAGACAGCTCTTGTATTGTTCCATCCGCAAATCGGCCCAGAATCTTTTCTGGAATTGCAGAATTTGCCCGGAATACAATCGCAATCAAAGTCGCGGATAAAGCTAGCTTAATAATTTTTATCAATCCGAGAGTTAATTGTCGACTAGTATACTGATTTATCAATTTGTCGTCAAGTAAAATAATTTTTGCTAGCAAAAAGGTAAATCCGGCTGTTGCTTATATTTCCCTTGTCATATACTGCGCAAGCCTTTATCATTAGCTTGTTTGATGTAACCTTAGAAATTCGTTCAAAAAACTACAGGAAAGTAGCTTGCTAATCAAAACTCTAACCTCCTTTGATAATCACAGGGTAATGAGCCGCTTGTACGGCGAGCACATTAAGCCAAACGCCTCGGTATTGATGTGGGCAGTGCTTGGTATGACGATTGCGGCAGGCAGCACCGGCATGCTTACCTATATCATTCAGCGGGTGATTGACGACGTGATCGTACATCTGCGTATTGAGAAGCTGGTCAAAATCGCCGCCGCATCTGCCGTAATATCTGTAATGAAAGGGATAGGGGACTTTGTTAAAGATTTAGCGCTGGCAAACCTTGGTCAAAAAATGGTCATTGGCTTTCAAATGCAAGGCTTTCGCACTTTGGTGAACGCTGATTTGGATGTTTTTTATAAGAATAACACTGGCGATCTGGTTTTTCGCCTGACCAACGACGTTACGACTTTGCGTAATGTAATTACGACGGTGTTTACCAACCTTGGCAAAGATTTTGTGACGCTGATTTTCCTTGTAGGGCTTGCTTTTTATAAAGACTTTAAGCTGGCGCTGATAGGTTTTGTAGGATTTCCCTTAATCTTATTTCCAATACTGCGTATAGGCAGGCTGGTCAGGGATTTTGCCGCCCGGTCCCAGGACGACATGGGAAATTGGTCCGCGTTTTTGATCCAAACGCTTCAGGGCATGCGTCTTATAAAGGCGTATGGTCTGGAGCAGATCGAGGTTTCATTCGCTTCTGATATATCGCAGAAGATCCGTAAAACCATTATCAAATCCGCCAGGTTTAAAGCGTTTGTACACCCCATTATGGAGACTTTGATCGGTATAGCAACCGCGGCAGTTATATTTATAGGCGGCATGTACGTAATAAGCGGACAACAATCTGCCGGAACCCTCCTTAGCTTTATTGGGGCATTGCTTTTGGCATATAGGCCCATTAAAAACCTGGCTGAGCTGAACAGTAATATCCAAGAAAGCCTAGTATCTGCGCGCAGGTTGTATGACCTGCTTGACATTAAGCCGGCGATAGTCGATGCGCCGAATGCAAAAGATCTTGAGGAGTCTGAGGGAGAACTAGCCTTCGATAACGTCAGTTTTTCCTATCCAAACGGCAATACGGCCTTGCGCCATGTGTCTTTCAAGATTGAAAGGGGCAGTAAGGTCGCCATAGTAGGCACAAGCGGGGCTGGAAAAAGCTCTTTAATCAACCTGATTCCCCGCTTTTATGACTGCTCACAGGGCAGAATATTGATAGACGGCGTTGATATCAGCGAATTAAAGCTGTCATCTCTACGCAAACAAATAGCCTTGGTAAGCCAAGATAACATTCTTTTTAACTCTAGCATTCGTGACAACATAGCCTATGGTCGACCTTCATGCGGCTTTGGCGAGATACAGAAAGTTGCGGATATGGCCGCAGCCACTGATTTCATCCAAGCTTTGCCTCAGGGGTTCGACACGGTTGTAGGTGAAAATGGGGCGACTCTTTCAGGCGGCCAGCGCCAAAGGATTGCAATCGCCAGAGCGTTGATAAAAGATGCACCAATACTGCTTTTAGATGAAGCGACGAGCTCGTTAGATTCGGAATCAGAGCGGCAGGTGCAGTCGGCCATCAGCAACCTTATGCAAGGCAGGACTACTCTGGTTGTAGCACACAGACTGTCTACTATACTTGACTCTGACAGGATTTTGGTTATTGATAAAGGCAAAATAGTAGAGTCCGGATCACACAACGATCTTATGAAATTAAAAGGGATTTATGCCGGCCTTTACAGCGCCCAGACTTTTTATAGCTAAATAAAACTATGTTGTTGCTTTTATACAGATGTTTGACGTCGCTTTTGTCTCCGTTTCTCTGGCTTTATTCGCGCGTGAAATCGCATAAGCATGACGATCTGGACAAGCGGCTTAAGAATCATTGTGGAATCGCGACTGCTGCCCGTCCAAGCGGTCGGCTGATTTGGATGCACGCAGCAAGCGTGGGGGAAACACTAAGTGCGATTACTTTATTCAAACACCTTAAAAAGATTGGGATTGCCTCTAAGGTACTACTAACCACAAGCACCAGTACAGCGAGCCGTCTTTTAGACTCACTTAATCGTACCGAGCCTACGCTGACCGATTGTTGCATACATCAATATGCACCATTGGACGTATATCGCTGGTGTAAGCGGTTTATAAGGTATTGGCGTCCAGATTGCTCTTTGTTTTTTGAGTCTGAGCTGTGGCCAAATCTTATGAGGGCTACATATTGCGACAAGATAAAGCTGGGGCTTGTAAATGCAAGAATGTCGGACAAAGGGGCCAAAACCTGGGATATTTTTCCAAAAACAATCGCCAAGATTCTACGGCGATTTTCTGTAATCGTCGCTCAATCAGAGTATGATCGTAAAAAGATTCAAAATCTTGTAAAAAGCCAAGTGCTGTATTTCGGCAATTTGAAGCATGCTTCAGACAGCCTTCCGGTAAACCAGGAAACGCTTGACAAAATAAAAGCCAAAGTTACCGGCAAGGCTGTGTTCATTGCGGCCAGTACGCATCATGGGGAGGAAGAGGTCGTAATATCCGCCTGTAAACGTTTGAGGCAGAAACATGACGTCTTTACTATTCTTGCGCCTCGGCATCCTAAACGAGGCGGTGAGATTGAGGCTATGTGCATTGAAGCCGAGATAAAGTGCCTGCGCCGGTCACAAGTTGGCGATGAAATGGACGCTGATACAGAGCTTTACCTGGTTGACACTATAGGAGAGCTTGGAACCTTTTATGCTTTGGCCGATATTGCTTTGGTTGGCGGTTCTCTTATACCTCGCGGAGGGCATAATATGCTTGAGCCGGCTAAACTAAGGTGTTCGGTTATGTATGGGCCTTATATGTATCATTTTAAAGAGCTTGATCAGGCGTTCCGCAACGCATCCGCAGCCACTGTTGTAAACAACGCTGAAGAGCTGGTAAATCGCATTACCGAGCAGATTGAAGATAAAAACAAGCTTGCGTTGATGCAAGAGGCCGCCTATAAAATTGCTACCGCGCAGAATCAAATTCTTGAGAAAGTCACTGAGGCTTTGCAAATCGTCCTTTCGCCGAAGTAGCTCAGTTGGTAGAGCGGCTGATTCGTAATCAGTAGGTCGGAGGTTCAATTCCTCTCTTCGGCACCATTGAAACTAGAGCATTTTTTGGGCTATACACATTAAGCTATAAGCCTCTCGGCGCCAATTAGCATCATTAGCACCAAGAACCTTATTTCACATAGTATACATACCGATGAGATTCGGTATCATGCAGAAACTCAAACCCAAGTTTTTCCAAAATCCTTTTTGAAGCCAAGTTTTGTTGCGTCATATTGCCAGTTATCGCCCTTATGGCCACGCCATTCGGCAGTTTCATCCCTTTTTTCAATGCCTGTGGAAGCATATGGTTTATGATTGCATTGGCCATCTCAAACCCATATCCTTTGCCGCGAAATTCCTTAAGCACAGCATAGGATATGTTGGCCCGATCCGGACGCGTGCCTACGATATACTCAAGCGCCACAAAGCCAATAAAGCTGTTACTTACTTTCTCATAAGCCAAATAGCCTCCAAAAGGGTTTGAGCTCTCTACACTTTTGGTCCAATTATACAAGATAAAATCGAACTCTTTGTCAGAAAAACGCTCGACGTACGACAAAGTGAGCATAATCTCTGGATTTTGAAATATTTGTACCAATAATTCACGATCATTATTATCCGATTGTATAAGGATCAAGCGTTTGGTCGTGATTTTCGTCTTTTGGTCCTGGGCAGAGGCGAACTGAACGTCAACGCCTTCAAATATCATACGATTACAGCAATACCATCCGCCGACTAAAACCGCGCCCAAAGCCAATATAGACAGAAATTTATGCTTTTTTACATGTTCAAACATACCGTGAGAGCCTATATCTTTAAATCATATCTTAATACAAATTTATTACCGTATTAATAATTTAATTATAATTGCAAGTTGACAATATTTTAATTTTTTGGTATTATTATGCACTATAGGTATAGAAAGTAAATTATAAAGCTGTGCAATACATTGTCGCGCTAATAATTTTGTTCTGTTCGTCACTGGACAGCTTTGCCGCTGCGCCAGCGCCGCTAGCTCTGAATTTTGACTATAGTGGATTACCCCAAAAAGCTTATGATTTCCTGCAAAATCACTTATGGAATGGCGTTAATGAAAGGTACGTCGACATATTTCATAACGAAAGTCGTCCAACTGCGATCCCGCTAGCACACAATGCAATAAATGATTTTAAAAAATTGTCACATAAAAAACAAAACAAAATTTTTAATTGGCTGCAAGACCCGCGTCATCAAAACGCAGCAGATGGAGCGTTAGGACAATTACCAACAGGGAAGATCGTATGGTCGAACGAATACCATCTTTTAGAAGATATACTGAACCACGAGCTTGGTAAAAAATACGGATTCTTTGAGCGTAACAGTCTTAAACAAGACTGGAATAATTTGCCATTGTTAAAGCGATTAAATTTGCTAGAACTAAATACTGGACATGTGGGATACAGTCCTGAAATGCAAGACTACTACTTGCGTTTAAAAGAATTTACCGCAGTGGAGCATATGACAGTATTATTGTATGGTACGAAGCATGAAGATGTAAAATTTGCCGCCGCCGCGCTCCCTGGTCAATCTGTGCCTAAAAGGCTAACTGATCAAGAAATTATCGATAAAATAAAGCGGTTAGGAAGCGTAAATAAAAACTTTTTTCTATCTGCTAGCCAGGCAAATCAAGATGCGGACGTATCGAAATTTATCTTAGGTAATTTTAGCAATGCCCAAGCAGCGCTATTCGCCTTAAATGACAAAGATTTCAAGCAAGCGTGCTGTGATTGGCTTGATAATTTTTTGTCGAAAGGTTTTTCGAAGCTGCAACGAGAACAATTGGCGGAATCATTACTTAATATATATTACAGCGCTAAGCGCGATATAGATGTGTTAGAGGGAGCGATCGATCCTGATATAATAGCAGAGCTTGATAGATGGGCACAATATAACAGGTTCCCGCAATATAAGGCACTGTCATATCTAACGCGTTTTAGAATAGTGTGTAATTTATTTGGTCGGAATGATCCAAACATAGAACCGATTAAAAAGGCATTGGCGCCAGTATTTGGAGCATTATCCTACGCCATTCCTGCAATTGAGATGTTGCAACTTATGCTAGAAGGCGATCCAGCTTTGACGAATGATCCAGCGGCTCTTCAAATAATAGGAGATGTAGGTTTCAATGCAGCAGGAATGCAAGAAATAAAAGATATTCGAACCATGTATATAAAACGTAAATACTCTATCCCAGTTCAAGTACCTGTTGGTCCTCCGCCTCATGAGTTGCCATTTGGTTGGTTTTGGAGTTGGGGCGTTGGAGGGAATCCTAATTCTTGGTATCCGGATGAAATACTGGCAATGGCATTGCCACCAGCTCCTGGGCCAGCAGCGGCTCCAGCCCTAGCGCCAGCGGTAGGCGGCGGTGCCCCAGGTGCGATTGGCCCTCCACCTCCGGCAGCTCCGGCGCCAGCTCCAGTGGTAATTCCAGCAGCAGCTCCTGCTCTAGGTGGTGGACCAGGCCCAGCTCCAGCAGCTGCACCAGTTCCAGGAGTAGGCGCAGGTGCTCCACCACCTCCGCCTCCACCACCACCTCCTCCGCCGGCGTTTGGTCCGCCTCCTCCTCCACCGCCTGCGCCGCGGCCGCCACAACCACATCCTCCTTATAATGGAGCAGCTGGCGCCCCTCCAGCAGCTCCGGCGCCAGCTCCAGCGGTGATTCCAGCAGCAGCTCCTGCTCTAGGTGGTGGGCCAGGACCAGCTCCAGTAGCGGCTCCAGCTCCAGTAATAGGCGGTGCCGGTGCCGGCGGACCTCCTCCGCTAAACCCTCTTGGGCAAACGTGGGGTGGACGTAGAGATAGTGGTGATTTTTGGAAATGGCTTTACGGTAGTGGAGGCGGTGGGGATGTTACTCCTCCAAGCCGTGATCTAAAAAATTACCTACCAGAACCAATGAGGTTGGGGACTGTTATTCTACCTATGACAGAAGGAGTTGATGGATTTGTTAGCACCTATCATACTGGCTCAAAAGCTATGAGTGATGCTGGGTTTAGTGAACTAGATGATTCGCTGGCTGCTTTAAGAAGGCTAAGAAAGTCATTTTATGACACATACCAGGTTGTTGCCCCAAGCACCCCGACTTTGTAGGCAGTTTATGCAGGCGGATTATCCCCACCTGCTTTGACGTGCGGGGGAGGGGGCTCTTTCAATCTTTAAAAGCGATTTTTCCGTGCGTCGGTGTAATTTAAGAAAAGCCATTAAGCGAAGGTATAGGATATACGCTTTAAATTGGCGGCAGTCCTGAGAATTTGCCTGCCAAGTTTGCGTCTACAAAAAATTGTTATTGCCATTAAGAAAATTCGATGCTAGCGCTTAACATATGTTAACTGACGCGTGTCCACTAATAAAAATAAAGCCCCTCAGGACGAATGAAGGGAATCGCCCCTCACCCATATCCTAATACAAATTTACCACCATATTAATAATTTAGTAATTTATTTGATTGCTGGCTGACAATATTTTGATTTTCTGGTACCGTCTATTTAGAAGGTCATGCAATACATTGTCGCGCTACTGTTTTTATTATGTTCGTCGTTGGACAGCTTTGCCGCTGCGCCAGCGCCGCTGGTGCTGGATTTTGACTATAGTGGACCCATAGCCGATACTGTTAAAAAATTCCTTCAAGCATATTTTTGGGATGACCAAAATCCAAATGATTCAAAACACGCAAATGTATTTCACAAAAGAAAAGATCGGCGCGTTAAATGTTATGCATCTAAAGTTGTGCTTGATTTTGAAAATTTGTCAACTGACGAGCGAAATGGGCTTTTTAATTGGCTAGAAGACGAACCGAACGGTCAGCATAGTCTTAGCCGCAAAAAAAGGGCAATGGACGTAGCGTTTGAAGCTATACCTGAAGCAGCGTGGAAAGGAATTAGATGGTCAGAGGAATACAAGCTTTTAAATCAGTTGCTTGGAGGTGGATATCATCGAACAAATACGCTTCTAACTGACTGGAATAAACTGCCGTTGCTAAAGCGATTAGAATTGCTGGAACGGGCCGTGACGGCTGGAGATGCGAAGTACACTGATCGTGTGAAAAATTACCACTCACGCTTACAAGAATATGCCGCATTGGTAGATTTTTCTTCTTTGCTGTTTGGTAGGAAACATGAAAACGCGAAATATGCACATACAATTGCAGCTGCAGCCCCAGGCGGGCCTCCTCCAGGCGGTGGCGCTGCGTTTCCAGGTACGCCTAAGCAGCTAATTGATAAACAAATTTCAGAGAGGATAGGCGAGTTAGGTATAGATAGTTGTAGTTTTTATGACGAAGTTAGCAAGTTAACTATGAGCATGAGACATGACAAAGTATCAGATTTTATAGCTAGGAATTTCAGAATTATTGAACAAAAATATTTGGGTAATTATAGTTATTTTGATAGTGCATATGCGGATTTAATTTCGGAATTTGTAAACAGCAACTTTTCTCAAAATGAAAAAGACCGGTTGATAGAGTTGTTATTTAATATACATTATAACGCTTATTTCGGTGCAATTGTGTCAGATCAGGCACTTACTCCTGCTGCACGTGCGAAACTTGATGCCGAAGCTAGACTACTGGGAATAATAGGAGTCTCTCCCCGAGATAAATTATTAACCATTAATAGCATACTACCGAAAGGAAGGCTAGATAATAAGGTTAAGGATGAAATAGAGCAGCTTAGAAAGGCATTACTTTCTGTTGTTTGTCCAATCGATATTTTAGAACTTTTATCAGAAAATGATCCAGCAAGTCTGTTATCGCAAGTAATACAAAGTCCATTAGTACGAGATTCACGGATTACAGCCGGCATAGCTAGCGTGGGATCCAACAAATTAATTCATGATATAGGGCGGGCTCAATATCTCAGGCGGGGTCAACATGTGGCAGCAAACGGCAGCGTTGGCGCAGGCCCAGCTCCAGCAGCAGCGGCGGGTGCAGCAGGAGGTCAAAATGCGGCTAATCTAGGCGCAGGTGCTCCAGCAGGTCCGCCGCCAGCTGTGCCTCCAGCGGCAGCCCAGGTAGCAGCTCTAAATCCACAGCAGCAGTTGCCAGAGTTAGATTTAGAGGCATTAAAAAATGCTGCTGTTAGAAGACTGTCATTATCAAAACTAAAGATTCATCAACGGCCGATAGTTCCAAATCAAGTAGTGCCTCAGCAGCCGCAAGGCGGTGGTGGTGGACCAGGCCCAGCTCCGGCAGCGGCTCCAGCTCCAGTAATGGGTGGTGCCGGCGGACCTACTTCTACAACCCCTCTCTGGCAAACGTGGGGGGGGGGACGTAGAGATAGGGATGATTCTTGGAAATGGCTTTACGGTAGTGGAGGCGGTGGGGATCCAAGCCCTGAACCAAGAAATTACCTACCAGGCCTAGGATTGGGGATTGTTATTACACCCATAGTAAACCTAGTTAATGACTTTGTCAGCGTCTTTCACACTGGCTCAAAACCTATAAACGATGCTGGGTCTAGTGAACTATACGATCCGCTGGCTGCTTTAAGAAGGCTGAGAAAGTCATTCTACGACACGTATCAGGTTGTTGCTCCAAGTACCCCAGCTATATAGGCAATTTATGCAGGCGGATTATCCCCGCCTTCTTTGATGTGCAGAGCTATTTATTAATAATTTAGCAATTTATATTGATTACCAGTTGACAATATTTTAATTTTTTGGTATCATTTATATAATTATAATATAGAAAGCAGATTAGAAGATCATGCAATACATTATCGTGCTAGTACTCTTATTATGTTCGGCATTGGACAGCTTTGCTGCTGCGCCAGCAAGGCAGATGTGGTTTGATTATGGCAGATTGACAGCCCCTGTTAAAACTTTCCTTCAAGAACATTTTCATGACCTTCTTCGACAAGACGATGAAAAGTACGCAAGTGCATTTTATAAAAGAACAGACTCAGGTACAATTAGGCTAGCTGCCAATATTATGGCAGATTTTGAAAAATTATCAATTGAAGAACAAGATGACCTTTTTGACTGGCTAGAATATACATCAAATAGTAAAAAAGGGGCGGTTGATGTGTTATTTAACGCCATCCCTAAAAATAAACCGTATCGACATTTATTTGGGATAGGTCGATGGTCAAATGAATATAACCTTTTAAATACCGCACTCGGAGGTGGGTACAAGTGGCAGTCAACTCTTATAGCCGACTGGAATAATTTGCCATTGCTAAAGCAGATAGAGTTATTAGATCAAAATAGCACGCATGCTGGATATAACACTGCTGAAATGCAAAATTATCGCCGGCTTCTTCAAGAATATGCCGCATTGAACGATCTTGCTTTGTTGTCTTTTCGCATTATACAGCACCAGATTGCAAAAACCGCAGCCGCAGATTCTAAATCTGCGCCTAAAAGATTGACTGATCAGCAAGTTATCGACAAAACAAGAGTGTTAGGTGGCGGTAGGAGTTTTTATGAACAAATTGATCATGAAGCTAGAATGGCAAAGGATCCAGCAGTATCACTATTTACCTTAGAGGCTTTTAGAAAAATTCAAGCAGGTTATTTGCAGGAAGATCCGAATTTATATACATGTGTGATCGATGAATTTTTAGGGTTTCAACCATCGCAAAAGCGAGAATTTATGGCACAGCTACTCGACAAATGTAGTATTGCTAAGCAAAATGCACAAGAATTGCAGGACGAAATAGTATCTGAACAACCTAAGGTAATACAAGCACTTGACGAAGCTGCTCAATCTCTATTCCACAAGGATTGGTCACAACTTACGAATTGTCACGAGCAAGTACCTGCTATGAGTAAAGCAGGGTTTAGGTCACGCTTTAAGTCTTATCATAAAGCGGCTTTTTTCTTGGATGAAGTACTAGCTGCTGCTTACCTAATCGATATTTTGCAATGTTTGTTAAAGGATAGTCCGGTTCTTATGCAAGATAAGGTGGCTTTAGGCAAAGTAAATGAAGTAGGGTTCGGTAAAGCAAGGTGCGATCATGTGCGGAGGTTGTACATAAGTACAAAGTATCCTCAGCCAATTATAAGCTTGACCCGTCCTAAAAGAAAATTGCCGCCAGGTTATTTTTGGCACCAAATATCTGGGCAAAAGGATATGTGGTGGCCGAAGCGTGGACGACCACGGAAAAGAGCTGAGCAGAGGAAGAAGAACCCCTTAACCCAGTCGTGGAGAAATAGCGATCGTACAAAAGATTGGAGCTGGCTGAGCCGTTCTTACAGTGCGCCGCGGCCTGTGTTTACCCATCTAAGCAGCATGTTGGGGATAAATCCCTCGTTCCCAGAGCCAATTTCAGAATTAGGAAGGGGACTTTCAGCTATAAAAAGAGAGATTTTGGGTTTCGTTAATACCTATAATCATGATTTGAAATCTGTGGATAATGTACTTACTGAATCCGACCCATTTGTTGCTTTAAAGAGGCAAATAGAATCGTTCTATGACACGTACCAAATTGTTGCCCCAAGAGCCCGGGCTATGTAAGCAGTCGACGTAATTTAGAAAAGCCATTAAGCATGGTCATTTAGAAAACTCAATCGCATCTCAATCGCTATTAAAAAGATCTATTCTAATCAACTTCAAAGATAAAACCTGTTGGAGCGGGTGAAGGGAATCGAACCCTCGTCTCAAGCTTGGGAAGCTTATGCTCTGCCATTGAGCTACACCCGCATCTGTGGGGCTTGTGGGACCTTGCGCAATGGCGCGATTCTACAAAATGCATTTGCTTGTAGCAAGCGGGTTTTCTATATTCATCAGTGTATTCGCAAGAGTGGTTGTATAAATGCGGAACAGATGTGTAGTGTGGCTTTTTATTACTTTGCTATCTGGCTGCACTTCCAGTACTTCAAAAACGCCAAACTTTTGCGCATCCGAAGATAATGACCCGTATGAGAGGGCCAACAGATCGATATTTCGGTTCAATGTTATGCTGGACGACCGCGTGCTTGATCCCTTGGCCAGCTTCTACGGTAAGGTTGTGCCTTCGGTTGTAAAAACCGGCATAAACAACGAAATCGCTAATCTTAAGCAGCCTTTGAGCTTCATCAACTATACAATTGCTGGGGACACACCAAGCGCGGCTCAATCGATGACGCGATTCTTTACCAATTTGTTTTTTGGCTTTTTAGGCTTATTTGACGCTTATAAAGAGCTTAGCCCCACGCCTGCCCCGACAGAGCTTGGCTTTAACGGCGCTTTGGCCAAAAGGAAAATTAAGTCTGGGCCGTATATTATGCTGCCGATTTTTGGGCCGTCTTCGCCCAGAGGCATTGTTGGCCTTGGGTTTGATACTTTTGCAGACCCGATATATTTTATCCCAAAGCCTAAGCAAAGGATTTATTATGGCTTAGCGCGATATGCGCTGGATCAGATTGGAAGCCGCGAAAAGGTTCTTCAGGCCTACCGACAAACTAAAGCCGAGGCCCTTGACTTATATGCTTTGGTAAGATCAATATACTGGCAGAATCAAAGGAAGCTTGAAGGCGCGTCCGCCAGCGGCGGCGCCGTGGCCGATGAGGGTCCGGCCCCCTACGATGAAGAAGACGATGATTAAGTGGTGATGGTGATGACGGTAAGATTGTTTAGGGCTTTTGCTGTTTTAGTTTTCATGTATGGCTGCGGCACCTCAATGGCGGCGGAAAGCATGACTGACGAGGAAGCTCGGGGGTTTATCAATACGCTTGGGAAAGAGGCTTTTGCCGTTTTAACGAAGAAAGAGCTGTCTCATGAGTCGCGCGAGGCTAAGTTCAGGGAAATCCTCGATCGAGGCTTTGACGTTAAGGCGATTGGGCGCTTTTCATTAGGCCGCTATTGGAGGGTTTTTAATAAAGAGCAGAAAGAGCAATATTTTGCAGCCTTAAAAGATATGCTGGTCAGGTCGTATGTTGGCAAGTTCGCCAATTTTCCTGGGTCGACATTTAAGATAGTGCGCATTGACATGGGTTCAGACTCAGGGGCGACAGTGCTTACGATGGTTGAATGCCCAGGAAGCGGCAGTTATAACGTCGGCTGGAAGCTTTATAAGACCAAATCCAAGGGTATCAGGATTACCGACGTTATTGTCGATAATATAAGCATGGGCATAACCCAACGCTCTGAGTTCAGCAGCGTCATGGTCAGCGTTAACAGCAATGTTGACGAGTTCATCAAACACCTGTCGAAAATAGGCAAAAAGTAAATTTCCCTTGAGATTCTTGGGGCGCCCCTTCCAATTCTGGCCCTAATGGGTAATAATTGCCGCAAATAGCTTAAGTCAAAAATAATGCGGGCCGAAATAATCGATTGCTCTTTGCGCAGCGTTATCAGAATAACGTTGCCGGCGATGCTGACCTCTGCATCTGTGAATCTGATGTATGTGATAGATCGGTTCATGTTGGCCGGGTATTCCATCGATGCAATGAATGCTTCGGTATCGGCCGGGAATTTTGTGGCGATATTTACGCTTGCGTTCATTGGAATGGCCAGCTCAGCCGAGACATTTGTTGGCCAGTACAACGGCGCGCGGCAGTACAGCAAAATCGCCACTCCTGTCTGGCAGATGATTTATCTGTCATTGGCTTCTGCGGCGGTTACTTTACCGCTGGCCTATTTCTCAGAGCAAATCAATTTCCTGCCGCCATACTACCTGAAAGACGGCATAGAGTACCAGCAAACATTAATGTACTGGGCCTTTCTGCCACCTATAAAAGCCGCGTTGGCCGCATTTTTTATCGGGCAGGGTAAAACCAGGATAGTCACCGCGGCTGTTATTCTTGGCGTAGTCTCAAACGTAGGGCTGGATTATATACTTATATACGGGATAAGGGATATCATTCCGAGGCTGGGCTGCCGTGGAGCCGCAATAGCAACTGTTGCCTCAGAATTTATTCAAATAGTAATGCTAGCCTCGCTGTTCGTAAGTGCTAAGAATTGTAAGGTGCATAAAGTCCTGAAAAATCGGCAATTTGATAAGAAGCTGTTTGACGGATGCTGTCGTATAGGCTGGCCACTTGCTCTTGGAAATTTTATGGCGATGCTGGCATGGTACATTTTGCAAGTTATCATGAGCTATGTCTCTAAACAGGCGGTTACTGTCTATAACATTGGGATAAACCTTTATATCTTTTTCATTTTCCTTGGAGAGGGGGTTAATAAAGGCGCTGTTGCAATTTGCTCTAACATGATTGGACGTGACGATCTTGTTTCTATTGAGAAAACCCGCAAGATTTTCGTAAAGATTTCTGTGTTTTTCGGGCTGACGATTGCGGTGCCGCTGGTGCTGTTTCCTGAGTGGCTTTTGTCTGTACTGGGCTGTTTACCGGACGATATATCAGGTTTGTACTCAGAGATAAAATTGGTCACAGCCTTGGTTGCCATCGAGGTTGTGTTTGAAACTTTACTGCTTTCGACTTGGGGAATATTGACCGCAGGCGGAGACACCAGGTACGCAACAATGGTTTATCAGGGTTGCGTATGGGTATTAGTAGTTTTGCCGTCAGTCGTGCTGTATTACTTCGACGCGCTTAACTCTGTACCGATGGTCTATCTGTTTATGATGGCCTGGGTGCTGATTACCTGGCTTGTTTTGCACCACAGATACCGCAGCATGAAGTGGTACAACAAGCTGGTCTAAGGCGCGTGATTTTTCCATTTGACTTAGCTTGATGTTTGTAGTAAACTGTGCCCAGTAGCCAGATCTTATTGATGACAAGTCGCCGTAAAGGGGCTGGTCGAGTAAGGGCGTAAGAGAGCTGACTTTAGGGTTACCTTCATTCAGGGGCCGTAAGAAACAAAGCGGGAGCTGGTTTAGTTCCCTCGGTTGTAATCTAAAATCCTAGCGTTAATTCTTAATGCCTTTGTTAGAAGAGGGACTGTCTGGCAGGGAGTGATTTCCCTTATGTCTGCTTAATGAAGGAGTAATTATTATGAGCAAAATCATCGGTATAGACCTGGGCACCACTAATTCTTGTGTTGCCGTAATGGAAGGTAAAAATGCAAAAGTTCTTGAAAATTCAGAGGGCGCAAGGACAACGCCGTCAATCGTGGCGGTCACTGATTCAGGTGAGCGCCTTGTCGGCCAACCGGCCAAGCGTCAGGCTGTAACCAACCCTGAAAACACATTCTTTGGGGTTAAGCGCCTTATAGGTCGGCGCCGCAATGACAGCTTAATCGCGAAATACAAAGTTCCATATAAGATTGTCGAAGGCGATAATGGCGACGCCTGGGTAGATGCGCGCGGAACAAAGACCAGCCCCAGCCAGATCAGCGCCTATGTGCTTCAGAAAATGAAGGAAACCGCCGAAAATTACTTGGGCGACAAGGTTACCCAAGCCGTTATAACTGTGCCGGCATACTTCAATGACGCTCAGCGTCAGGCGACCAAAGATGCAGGTCGTATTGCTGGCCTTGAGGTTTTGCGCATAATCAATGAACCGACCGCGGCCGCGCTGGCATATGGGCTGGATAAGAAAGAAAGCGGACTGATTGCGGTGTACGACCTTGGCGGAGGAACGTTCGATATTTCGATACTCGAGATTGGCGACGGCGTGTTTGAGGTTAAGTCGACCAACGGCGATACGATGCTTGGCGGTGAGGATTTTGATCAATGCATTATCGACTATATCGCCGATGAGTTTAAACGCTCTAACGGCATAGATTTGCGAGGCGATAAACTGGCGTTGCAACGGCTTAAGGAAGCGGCGGAAAAAGCCAAGATAGAATTGTCCAGCGCCGTGGAAACAGAAATTAATCTGCCATTTATCACCGCAGACGCCAGTGGGCCCAAGCATTTGAACCTTAAGCTTTCGCGCTCTAAGCTTGAGTCTTTAGTCGATCACCTTATAAAGCGAAGTATAGAGCCGTGCAAAAACGCGCTTAAAGATGCTGGCGTGAGCATGAAGGACATAAAAGAAGTCATTTTGGTCGGCGGTATGACCAGAATGCCAAAGGTTATCGAGGAAGTTAAATCGTTCTTTGGCAAAGACCCGCATCGCGGAGTTAACCCTGACGAGGTCGTCGCGGTAGGGGCCGCAATTCAAGGCGGCGTACTGCAGGGTGATGTCAAAGATGTGGTTTTGCTGGATGTTACGCCATTGTCTTTGGGGATAGAAACGCTGGGCGGAGTGTTTACCAAGCTTATTGAGCGTAATACAACAATTCCGACTAAGAATAGCCAGGTGTTCTCGACCGCAGAGGATAATCAAACCGCGGTTACCATACGCGTTTTTCAGGGCGAGCGCCCCATCGCAGCCGATAACAAGCTGTTAGGTCAGTTTGACTTGATTGGCATTGCTCCTGCTCCACGAGGGCTGCCACAGATCGAAGTAACGTTCGATATTGACTCTAATGGAATCGTTCATGTTTCTGCGAAGGATAAAGCTACAAATAAAGAGCAGGCAATTAAGATTCAAGCCTCTGGCGGCCTGTCCGAAGAAGACATTCAGCGTATGGTAAAGGAAGCCGAAACCAATGCGGAAGAAGATAAAAAGCGCAAAGCCCTAATCGAGGTCAAAAACCAGGCTGATTCCATGATAAATGCCACAGAAAACTCGCTGAAAGAACATGGGGATAAAGTTTCTGAGGGCGACAAAACTACTATAGAATCCGCCATAACTGACCTTAAGGGAGTGTTGGAGAGCGGCGACGCCGATAAGATTACTGAGAAGTTGAATGCTTTAACTCAGGCCTCTATGAAGCTGGGTGAGGCGGTCTATAAGGCGCAGCAGGCTGAGGCTGCCGCAAATCAACAGGCGGGAGGCGAAACGTCGTCTGAAGCTAAACAGGCAGAGCCTAAGGAGAAGGTTGTTGAAGCCGACTTTGAGGAAGTAAAGCCTGAAGAATAATAACTAAACTTGCCATGGGGTATGGGATGCCCAGCGCTACCATGCCCTTAGGCTAAGGCGTAATCTTATGGCAAAAAGTTATTACGACGTCTTGGGGGTCAGTCGTACCGCTTCGCAAGAAGAACTGAAAAAGGCTTACCGCAAGCTGGCGATGCAGTATCATCCCGACCGCAATGCTGGCAACAAGCAGGCTGAACAAAAGTTCAAGGAAATAAACGAGGCCTACAGCGTTCTTCAGGACGAACAGAAACGCTCTGCTTATGATCAACTGGGCCATGAAAACTATACTAATCAGGCCCAAAGTGGAGGTGGCGGCGGATTCTATCAAAGTTCTGGTTTTGGTCAGGGTTCGCCGTTTGGCGATATTTTTGACAATATATTTGATTTCATGGGCGGCGGCGCGGCGCCTGGCGGACACAGGTCGCCTGATGGCTCCGGCTCCAGAGGGGCGGATTTGCGATATGATGTCAATCTGACTTTGGAAGAAGCCTTCAAAGGCAAAAAAATAAACATCAAGACAGACGCTTACGGAATATGTGAAGACTGCGGTGGCAAGGGCTCAGAAGGTGGAAAGCCGCCCGTTTCTTGTTCAGCTTGTGGCGGCCGGGGGACAATCAGAACGTCGCAAGGCTTTTTTTCAATTGAACGCACTTGTGGCCAGTGCGGCGGGTCTGGATATACTATTAAAACGCCTTGTCCAAAATGCCGTGGATCTGGTCGGGTCCGCAAATCCAGCGAACTTGCCGTATCGATTCCGGCCGGTATAGAAGAAGGCGTGTGTATAAAGGTATCCGGCAAAGGAGAGGCTGGTATCCGTGGCGGCGGAGCAGGCAATCTTTACGTATACATTCATGTAAAACCGCATAAATTCTTTCAGCGAGACGGCAACGACTTACACTGCAGCGTACCAATCGCCATGACCACAGCTGCACTGGGAGGAAGTGTCGAGGTGCCCATAATAGACGGCACCCAGGCAAACTTATCTATACCTGCAGGAACGCAGAACGACATCGCCCTCCGTCTGCGTGGCAAGGGCATGTCAAGCGTCAATAAAACCCTTCGCGGCGATCTTTTTGTGCATATTAAGGTCGAAACACCGGTTAATCTGTCGGCCAAGCAAAAAGAGCTTTTGGCAGAGTTTGACAAAACCTGCATTCAATCCCAAACTCACCCAGAAAGCTTCAGCTTTTTCTCTAAACTCAAAAACATTTGGCAAGATATCAAGAAAGAAATAGATAAAAAATAATTGACAATACGGCGATTGTCTAATCGTTAGGTTATTTGTACATTTTACACGTAGAAACACTAATATAATACTTAAAGGTGTATTTTATGCTGCTTATATGGCGAATTATTGGTATATCGTGAAGTTAAGAGTATGTATCTGAAGTTTTTAATTGACATTGTTTATTAAAGTCAAGCCAGCGTCTGTATTCTGACAAATTCAAATATTATTTACATTGAAAAATGTTGCCTATCAGTTTTCCAGTACACAGCGTAGATAGAAAAGCACCGCTCTATTCAGCCCACCAAATCATATTATCGCAAAATGTACCCAAAGCTGCACTGCGATTATATAATGATTTTATGAAAGACAGATTTCGATAGACCAAGCGAATATTGCGCGCAGTAATTATCATCTTCACCTATACCAGACGTAGGTATTAGGTTATTTTCTTTTATTAACTGCTGAATTTTTTGCATTTTTAAAGATTCATGCTTTAGATTTTTCTTATTAGCCTAAATATCAAGCTATTTTACCAAATTAATATAATTATTACTTGACAAAGTATAAAATGTATAATATATTCAATTTAGTTTAATTACGGAGAACGTTTATATATTTTAATAAGAAACTTTATATTGCTGTATGTTGCGCATGTGGACTGTCGACCAGTCATGCTACTTTTATGCCAGCAAGTACTTTACTTGATGGCCGCCCAATTTATCCAATAGCTCCTATTATTGGTCAACCAGCTGCGCCAGTTGCAGTGCCACCCGCAGCCCCAAGGGGACAGTCGTACCGAAAGATTCCCGTATATCAAGAGCTATGTCAAATTTATGACCGTCCTTTGGCATTTGTAGAATTACGTGCAATAGCAATTTATTATCAGGGCACACTACAGACCCCAGTAATATATCTGATGCGGTTACCTTGATTCAAAATATTTTGGATGAAACGGGATGTGGCTTGCCGTCTTTAGAGGATGTTATTGGGGAGGCTGAGCGAATAAGAGATTATTACAAAAAGCATGATCAAGATAACATCGCCCGAAAGCTTGGGGATTTTAATTTTCAGCAAAGCGAGGCTTAGAGAATATTAAGCAGACAGTTTGGTGAAAAAGTTACTATGTTTGAATTGAAAAGCATTGCAGCAGTGGCGTCCCAATTGGCAAGAATATCTGAGCCTGACAGAGAAGCTAAACGTAGACTTCCCGCCATGATCAAGTGGTTTCATGATAATTGGGTCGTAGTAGAACCTCATTTATCTACAATAAATTTGAAAGACCATACAGATTCGTCAGGCCATGCAGGCAGAAGACAGAGGTTTGCTCAGGAATTTATGTCAGAAGAATAATTTCTCACGCAATATAGCCTCAAGCCCATCCCAGCGCCTGCCTCTTCCTAACATGGTAGGCGCTACAGGACTCGAACCTGTGACCCTCTGATTAAAAGTCTGATAAGAATAAAAATTATCATTGATTATCATTGATCACTTTTTGATTGCAAAGCCAGAGTATAACTGATATTTGCATATTATCATACGGAGTAAATCGTAATCAAAGATACTGTAAAAATATGGGGTAGGTGTGGGGGTAGAATGACAACAGCAAAGTATAAGCGGATAAAAGTTAAAACGCCCGGTGTTAGATGCGTTGAGCATCCAACAAGAAAGAATGGAGCAGTTCGTAAGGATAGATATTACACGATAAGGTACAGGCTAGACGGTAAGGTCAAAGAGGAAGGTATAGGGTGGGAATCTATGGGTAATACTGAAGCAATTGCTGCAGAAAGACTACATGATTTAAAGATGGCGCATCGTACTGGTATTGGGTTGAGGACGATGGCTGAGAGACGTAGAGCTCAGAAAGAAAAAGCTAAAAATGAAGAGGCTGCCAGAATTCAACGAGAGAGGGAGCAGACTACCTTTACTGCGATATTTAACAAGTATTACAAGCAAGCAACGCAGAACAAGAATTTTAAAACATGTAGGCTTGAAATTGGTTTATTCAACGAATGGCTGAATCCATTAATTGGAAGCCTACCGATGAAGGATACCTCGCCGTTTATCTTGGAGAAGCTGAAGAAGCAGATGAGCGATGCTGGTAGAGCTCCTAGGACTATTACATATGCGTTGGCTTTGGTAAGACAGGTATTCAACTATGCTAAGAACAATGACCTATATAATGGAGACAATCCCGTAGCTAAGGTAAAGAAGCCATCGGAAGACAATAGGCGCTCAAGGTTTTTATCTCAGGAAGAATCTATTACATTGCTGGAAGAGCTTAGCAAGGTAAGTTCAACAGCTCATGATATAGCTTTAGTATCTTTGCGATGTGGCCTGAGAGCAGGTGAGATATTTAAGCTCACCTGGAACGATGTAGATTTTCGAAATGAAACTATCCTTATCAAAGACACCAAGAGCGGTAGAAATCGTAATGCAATAATGACCCAAGACATCAGGGATATGCTTGAGAGAAGACGAAGTCTGAATGCTTCAGGTCTAGTGTTTCTTTCTAGAACTGGAGAGAAGATAGCTCAGGCACCAGATGCGTTTGAAAGAACAGTAGGGAGGCTTGGATTCAATAAAGGAGTAACAGACCGTAGGCAGAAGGTAGTATTTCATACCTTGAGGCACACATATGCTAGCTGGCTGGTAATGAGCGGAGTAGATCTATACACAGTCCAGAGGCTGATGGGACACTCGACCATATCCATAACAGAGAGATACTCTCATTTAGCTCCAGACCATTTGAAAAAAGCAGTTAGTCTGATGGAGAAGAACATTGCTGCAAATGCTCTGTAACTAAAAATACAAATTTTAAATCATGCTGTTTTTAGTGGGGCATTTGGGGCATTGGGGCGCTATCTAAGTAAACTGCGGGCTTAGAAGGTATTTTCGTGCCCCAAAAAGTTATTTCAGTGCCCCAAATGCCCCATTTTTGGA
>JAISFO010000001.1 GCA_031263535.1 Holosporales bacterium | reverse complement strand
TTTTTGCTGCAGCTGTCGATAAACTCAGCAATCGCAGGTGAAGTCTTGGCCAATTCCTGTGCCAGCGGATGTTGCGCAGATATGGCCAGAAAGCTCGCCCCAAATATAGTCTCTGGCCTGGTTGAATATACTGACAGGTCTTGCAGAGTTTGGTCACCTTTGTCTTTGACTTCAAACTTTAATGTCAAGCCGCGGGAATGACCAATCCATCGCTCTTGCATAATACGAACTTTTTCTGGCCAGCCTTCCAGAGATTTAAGATCCTTAAGCAGCTCGTCCGCATAAGCAGTTATTTTAAAAAACCACTGTGATAACTGGCGGCTTTCTACAACGGCCCCGGACCGCCAGCCTCGTCCATCAATGACTTGTTCATTCGCCAGAACGCAGTTATCAACCGGATCCCAGTTGACCATCGACTCTTTACGGTAAACCAACCCTTTTTTGTACATATCCAGAAAAATCTTCTGCTGAACTGCGTAGTAATCCTCGTCGCAAGTGGCAAATTCGCGATCCCAATCATAAGAAAACCCAAACAGCTCTAGCTGCTTTTTCATTGAATCTATATTCTGATAGGTCCAGTCTTTTGGATGCACGGCGTTGGCCAACGCGGCATTCTCGGCCGGCAAGCCAAACGCATCCCACCCAACAGGATGCAGAACGTCAAATCCTTTTGCCTTTTTAAATCTTGCAATAACATCGCCAATCATAAAATTACGCACATGGCCTATATGCACGCGCCCAGATGGATACATGAACATCTCAAGCACATAACATTTCTCTTTCGCAGCACCGGATTTTTTGGCGTTAACAGATTCCTTCCAGACCTGTTGCCACTTCTTTTCCGTTGCTTGAAAGTTATAATTAGCAGGCGTTTTCATGATTTAGACTTGGTTTTGTACAAGATAGATTTGTAAATCTGAGCTTCTAGATTTTTGTCGTTATCGATTGATGCCCAATCGCCTTGCTTATCCTTGATTTGGCGAAAAACCCTGACGGTAAATTTGTCTTTATCTGAGATGTTGATACAGATTTTCTGCCTTATGTTAAGGTTTCCAACCGGCATCCAGTCCGTCACAAACAACCCAGAGGCCGTATCGCTTGCGACTAAAGGATACTTCGACATCTCATCAGCCACGGATTTAAGCAGCGATCCCCTTGAGACAATTGGAGCTGTTGGTACGGCTGGGCTGGACTTAGATCCAGTAGAAATCTGGCCAATAATAATATCTTTTCCGCCTAGCTTGCCGATGGCTTCCCTTTTCTTTTTTACTACACGATTATCTCTGTAAACCTGATAATTCCTTTGTTTAACCGAGCTAGATAGCGCCTCGTCGCAAATAACAGCTGCCATAATCATTATAGAAAAAGACCATATGTATGAGCGCAAAAGTTTTTCTGTCACGGGACCACCTGTATGTTTACTAAAAACAACCGAGTATACAAAAATTGGCCCTGTAAGTAAGGGTTAACTTTTCTTTTTGCAATTACGCCAAACGCATGTAGAATTTGCGGTATGTAGCACGCAGGAAGTAATCCGGTCTTTGTTGGTAAACAGAGCCATTCCCGCGGAGGTTTTAACCGGAGGTTAGGAAATGTCTGATTCTTTAAAATTCTCTATGGCGCAGCTGTTTGAGGCAGGCGCACACTTTGGGCACCACAAGTGCCGTTGTAACCCTAAAATGTCAAGCTATCTGTATGGTGTGAAAAACAACATACACATAATTAATTTAGAAAAAACTGTACCCATGTTGCGTGATGGATTAGAAGCCATTAAAGACGTTGCCCAACGCGGAGGTAGGGTTTTGTTTGTTGGCACAAAGCGACAGGCGCGCGACCCGATTGCCGAAGCCGCCAAGCGTTGCGGGCAATATTATATAAATCATCGCTGGTTGGGCGGGCTTTTAACTAACTGGAAGACTGTGTCAATTTCCATCAACAAGCTTAAGCAGCTTGCGGAAAAGCTTGAGGCGGCTGACATGGGTCTGACCAAAAAAGAAATGCTTTCGCTGCGCCGTCAGCACGATAAGCTTGAGCTTGCGCTGGGCGGTATTCGTGAAATGGGCGGTATACCAGATGCTTTGTTTATAATCGATACCAATATGGAGGCTATAGCTATCAGCGAAGCATATAAGCTGCGTATTCCGACGATTGCCATATGTGACAGCAATTCAAACCCCGGCAAAGTCACGTATCCTGTGCCTGGTAACGACGATTCCTCCAAAGCTATTGAGCTTTACTGCGACTTGGTATCCAAGGCGGTTTTAATCGGTTTACAGGAAGCGCTTGCCTCTTCCAACGTGGATTTTGGCGCGTCAGAATCAGCTGAATCTTTGGGGCTAGAGGCTAATGAAAGCAATACTGACGGCGATATATCTGAGCCTGTCGAAATAACTACAGAGGAACCAATTTTGGAGAATACTAACAATGGCTGAAGTAACTGCAGGTATGGTTAAGGAACTGCGCGACCGTACTGGCGCAGGAATGATGGATTGCAAGAAGGCCTTGGCTGAAAATAACGCCAACATGGAGGCGGCAGTAGATTGGCTTAGAAAGAAGGGGCTGGCCGCCGCAGCCAAGAAAGCAGGTCGTGCTGCCGCGGAAGGGTTGGTTTTTGCAAAATCTTACGGCAAATCTGGCGTGTTGCTGGAGGTTAATGCCGAAACCGATTTTGTTGGTCGTAATGAGCTTTTTCAAAATTATGTTAAGGAATTGGGTGATCTTTGCCACAAGAATCAAAGTAAAAGCATTGAAGATGCCAAGTCCTTAAGGATGGAATCTGCCGGCAGAAGCGCCGATGATGAACTAACCAATCTGATCGCTGTGATTGGTGAAAATATGTCTTTGCGACGTGTTGAATATCTAAACGTCAGTCAAGGAATTGTGTGCGCTTATACGCATAGCGCAGTTTCCCCCGGAATCGGCAGAATAGGGGTGCTAGTCGCGCTTGAATCTAGTTCTACACAGGAAGCTGAGCTGTTAGAGCTTGGCAAGCAACTAGCGATGCATGTAGCTGCGACCAAGCCTCAGGTTGTATGTCGCGAAGATATGCCGGCCGAGGCTATCCAGCGTGAAAAATCGGTTTTGATCGAGCAAGCGCAGGCCTCCGGCAAGCCTCAGCAAGTTATTGAAAAGATGGTTGAAGGCCGTTTGCAAAAATTCTTTGCTGAAGTGGTCTTCTTAGAGCAACTGTTTGTAATTGATGGCGAAACAAAAATCTCTGAGGTATTAAGCAAAGCATCCAAGGCCCTTGGCGCCCCTGTAAAGGTATCCGGGTTTAAAATGTTCATACTTGGCGAAGGCATTGAAAAGCAACAAACAGACTTTGCCGCCGAGGTCGCCGCTCAGGTTAAGTAAAACTCATATTACATTCTCAGCATTCAAGCTGTGCGCCGGTAATGTTATTGCACGCCCTTGTGACGGTATTTAGCGATACTTATTTTTAGGCTGGTTGTTTACGTAATCATCGGATACATTTTAGCCAAATTTGTGTTGTTAGGTGTTTGTGTTATGTGCCGTTTAATACTGTGTTTGTTCGTGGCTTTTTTGAATTTTTCCAGCGTAAATGCAATAACTCTTGAAGAAGCAATTAAAGCGGCGCTTAAGCATAATGCAAAGTGGCTGGCGGCGGTCTTAGAAAATCAAGCAAACCAACAAGCTACAAAAACAGCTACGGCTGCGTTCTATCCATCGATTAGTGCACAGACTTCCCTTGGAAAGAGCTCTTCTAACACTATTAGCCAAGCTCGCGATCAAAACAGTTTAAGTGAGAAAAGTCACAGCAATACAAAATCACTTGGTCTTTCAGCGAGCCAGAGCCTTTTAAACTTCTCAACTTTTGCCCAAGTAAGACAGGCGCAAGAAAGTGCTTCGGCGAGTAAATACAATCTGGCCAAAACGAAGCAGGATATAATATTGAACGTATTAGAGGCCTACTTAGGTCTTTGGGCTGCGTATGAAAATGTTAAGATTTCAAGGCAAAACGAGAAGAATCTTGCTCAAGACCTTGAAGCTTCCAGGAAAAGATTGGAAGTTGGAATAGGAATACGCCAGGACGTTGCGGCCAATGAAGCTGCACATGCAGAAGCAGTGTACCACAGAATAGACGCAGAGTCTAAATTGGCAACCGCTGTTGCGGAATTCAAAAAGACCGTAGGTGTAGAGCCAGATGGACGCCTGGAGCCATTAGACCTTCCAACCTGCATTCCGGACGATTTTGATAAATTTATGGCAGAGGTGGTGAGAAGCAACCCATCTTTGATGGCAAGCAGGTATCAAACGCAAGCATCAGAGGCTGATATTGATACTCAGCGAGGTTCTTTGATGCCAACTGTTGGATTGTCGGTAGAAGCAAACAGTAGTTTGAGTGATGTAGATAGCAGATACCATGGAGCACTTGGGCCAAATAGGGACCGATGGGAACATAGCTTTTCCGCAAAAATCAGCCTTAGCGTACCCATACTCGCCTGTCCACGTTACAGTCGCATAAGACAAGCCAATTTAAAGGCGCAGTCTGCCAAAATGAATTACCTGCTTATGCGCCAAGAAGTAACCAAGGCTTGCCACAGTTACTGGGCGCAGTTACAAACGACTGAAGCGCAGGTCCAACAGGCGGAGTTAGCTGTAAGAAGCGCAGAAATAGCGGTTGACGGCATGCGTCAATGCCTAACTGTTGGAACAAAGTCTACAACTGATGTGCTGCAACAAGAGCAAAGGCTACTGCAAAGCAGAAAAAGCCGAGTTGAAGCAACCCAAAAACATATTATGACAGTCTTCACTTTAATGTCATTGGCTGGTAGGTTAAGCTTAGAAACTGTTACAAAAGGCAAATAAGGATAGGCTTTATGCCAAACGATCAAGGAGAGCTGTCAGTAAAGGAGATTCTGTCAGTTATAAAAAGCAATATGCTGCCGGATGATAAGGGCGATCGGGATAATAATACAGTCACGGATAGCAGCCCGTCGCTAAGCGAAGAATGCCGCGAGAACAGTATTACAGATGACGACGTTTTCGAGCTTGTGGATGAAATACTAGACGATGAGGTAAATGAAGTTTGCTCTCAGCCAGATGCTGTGCCAAGAGCTACTTCGCGGAAGGAAAGCATTATCTCTGAGTCTTGCGCCCAAAAAGTGTTCAGTCAATTTGATAAGCTTTCGCAGGCGCGCGATCATAATCCAGCTTCAGGTGGTGATATAGACCTGGGCAAAGGCCTTGATATGCTTTTGCGCCAGTCTTTGAAAACTTGGATGGACGCTAATCTTTCCAGTATCGTTGAACGTATAGTTGAAAAAGAAATTGTCCGCCTAGTAGAAAAATATAAAAAGTGAAGCTTTTAGGGGAATTACTGGGCGGCTTAGTCTATTCAACTGTCGGCGACGGTAATTATGAAGCTTTAAGCTTAGAAAGCTCCGGAATTTGCTTACATTCCTCAAATGTATCTAGCAGCGTTTTGTTTGCTGCTATTCCTGGGAATAAATATGACGGATTTTCTTATGTAGACTTGGCTATTGCTGACGGGGCCAGAGTCGTCCTATGCAGCTTAGATCGTATAGAGCAAATATGCGGCTCAGCAACCAAAGGTCGAGCATTCGACCCAAATTCTGAGCAAATTTGGCTGTTTAGGTCTAATAATAATGGGACAGTTTTCCTGTTTACTTCCAATGTACGCAAAACGCTTAGCCAAATTGTATCCAATTTCTATGGCCGGACATCTGCAGATATAGTTGGCGTCACTGGTACCGATGGGAAAAGCTCGGTAGTCGATTTTCTCAGGCAATTATGGTTCCTTAATGGTCACGGCTCAGCGTCAATTGGAACTCTTGGGGTTTTAAGGGACGGCGAAAAATACTTCTCGCTATCAAGCCCTATAGTGACAACTCCTGATGTTATTTCTTTGTGCGAAACGGTAAAATCCCTGGCTGACGAGGGAATAAATAAAATTGCAATTGAGGCTTCAAGCCACGGCTTGGATCAATACAGGGTTGACGGCATAAATTTCAAAGTGGCCTGCTTTACCAATCTGTCTCACGATCATCTAAATTACCATGGAGATATGGACAGATATTTATTGGCCAAAAAACGCCTTTTTAGTGAGGTATTAGATAAAAATGGCGTGGCGGTTATAAATTTAGATTCACCTCAAGCGTCTGAGTTGATCGATGTATGCCGCGCCAGAGGAATTAGGGTGATCAGTTATGGAAGATCCTGCAAAGCTGATATATATGCTAAAGACGTCAAAGCCGAATCGAACAACCAGATCATGCAAATGTCTGCTTTTGGTAAGATTTACAGCGATGTTTGCATACCCTTAGCTGGAGATTTTCAGATCTACAACACATTGTGCGCAATTGCGACTCTATCCGGGATAAGCGATGCCGATGAGCTTTCTAAATACATAACCCTATTGCCTAAGCTGCAGGGCGTGCCAGGACGTATGGAGTTTATATCTTCCATAAACGATGCGGCGGTATATGTTGACTTTGCTCATACTCCCGAAGGGTTTGTAAATGTCCTATCGGGAATTCGATCACATACGCGAGGCAAGCTTAAAATCCTATTTGGATGCGGTGGAGACAGAGATAAAAAAAAACGTCCGCTTATGGGTAAAACAGCTTGCGAGATGGCGGATGAAGTGTTCGTAACAGATGATAATCCTCGCAGAGAGCTTCCTGAGCAAATAAGACGAGAAATCCTTGCAAGTGGAGGTAAAATGCTTGAGTGTCCAGGCCGAAAAGAAGCTATCATGCAAGCGCTTAAGACATTACAGCCAGGAGACGTATTGGTAGTCGCCGGAAAAGGTCATGAACAGTTTCAGATATTTAAAGACTACGTCGTTCCATTCGACGATGCAGACGTTATCCGGGGTTGTGTAGCTGAGCTATCTCAATAAGATGAAACTGTACCTGAATAAATTCGCCATCAAAAGCTTCTTATCCAGGCGGGTTTTGTTTTTGTATGGAAATAATCAGCCCTTACAAAGAAAATTTGCCGATTTCGTCCCTATAGCAGCAAGGCTCACCGGGGCAGATGTAAAAGTACAGAATGTAACAGCCAAGTCTCTATCCATTGATGTGACCGAAGATCCAGCTTTATTTCAAGAGCAGAGTATTAAACTGTATATAGTTGAAAAAGTTGGCGACAGTTTTGCCCCCAGAATCGAAGAAATTCTGTCATCACAGGATGTTTTTATCCTTATAGCAGATAGTTATAAGCTAGCCAAAAAGATTACTGAACAGCTTACGGCCCATCCTTTGTGCGATTGTTTAGGCTTTTTTACTAATGATAACAAGGCCGTTCTAGATTTTGCGCAGATAATATGTTCAACCGCTATGGCAGGCGTTCAACCGTCCGGCGGTTTAGTTAATTCAATCGCCAGAAAGTTGACTGAACCGGATGCAAACGTAATGTCAATTTTATTCGATTTGGAAATGCTTGGGAACGACACGCCGGTTTATGAACAAAGCTCGCCAGCGGCTATGGCCGAGTTGATATCAGGAATGGAGCCAATATCCGCCATAAGATTTTATATGAGCGGCCTATGCAAAAACCTTAGCAAAAGCTCAACAGATGCCACAAAGTGGCAGGTAAAAACGATAAAGAAGCTTTGGCAACTAGAAAAAGATATCAAGCTTGGAATATATACAGACCCGATGTCTACCAAAGCAGCGATTTATCAATCAGTATCGGCGTCGGAGGCAGTCGAGTAAAGCTTCAGCATACCCTGATTCACATCGACCTTGGTTTTTTTCTGATAATGCTTGACTAACTGTGCGAACAGATCCCTGGTCATAGCGCTGTGTATCAGCGCCCTAAACTGCTGAGCTTGTTTCTTATCCAGATTAGGCAGATGCTTGTTTTTCACATGAGCAACTACATGTCCGCCCTCTATAGGAATTATGACGGCTTGACCAACAGGCGCTTCAAAGACCTTATGTACTAAATCAGCAGGCAATCTGTTTTGCTTGCTGCTGGTCCCATCAGTTCCAGAGCGAGTTAAAGAATATATTTTGTCAACCGTCAGATGCTTGCTGTGCGCTAGTTTATCCAAAGGCATTCCTTGAGACACTCGGTCAACAAAGCCCTCTGCAATTTGCTTGGCTGCTTTGGCCTTCGCTCCGCGCGTCCAATGCGCCAGTACTTTTTCTTTAATTTTGCTATACTCAGGAACAGACGAGGGCGTAGTTTTATCTACATTAACCAGAAACTCTACACCATGGACTGTTTCTTGGAATGTGTTGGTATCGGTTGTATTAAAGGCGATTTCGGCAACCTCCCTTCCATAAGGCAAAGGGATTGAAATCTTTCCTGTAAAAGCATCGGTGTTACTGACAGTCAGATTTTTTATCCTCAGTATGCGCAGCCCATACCTGGCCGCCGTACCGTCATAATCTTTAGTAGCGCTTAGCTCATCCTCAATCTTAGCGGCCAAAATCTTGACTTCGTCGGGCAGCTTGCGGTGCTTAAGCTCAGTAACCAAATCTTTTTTGATTTTTTCAAGCGTAACGTTCCAATTTTCTCCTTCTTCCTCTTTTCTAGCCTGATATTCATCCAGAACTTCATCATCAGAAACTTCGACCTGTTCCAATACTTTGGCTTCATTCATAATCAGCACCGTGATGTCCTTGCTTTCTTCCGCGGCAAAAATGTCTTGGTTTTCTTGATAGCAAGACCTCAGGTCCGATTCGGTTGGTTTTGGCAACAGATGGCCCGGCACTGCTGAGTTATATACATGAACTATATCAACTGAACGTTGCTCTAGTATTACGTCTTTCAGTCTGCTCATCACGCTGGTCGGTTCAAAGAAGGTCAATGAAAGCGGCATAAAGACCAGCGATTTAGCTAAATTAAGGCTGAAATCCTCCAGAAACACGTTTTCTGGTATTTGCCTTTCAATCAGCGCAGCACGCAGCTTTTCCGCACTGAACTGGCCGTTTCCATCTTGGAACTCAGCGCTGGTTTGCAGACCCAGCTTCACCGTCTTTTCATCTATGCCCAGCCCCCAAATATCGATAATCCGCTCAACCATAAGCCTGTCAACAGTCTGGGCGACAAAGTACTCAAGCATATGAGGGCGGATTTTCTCGTAAGTATCAGGATTGCCCAGGCTCCGTCGCATCAAATCAGCCGCTTTGTTGTATTGAAGCCGGAATTCCTGTGGCCCTATTTTGACGTCACCCACACGAATGACATAGTCTTTTCCCGCCAAGCGGTTGATTACATCGCTTATTCCAAAGAACAACACGAACGTCAGCGCGACCAAAGACAGAATTACCTTTACTACTACAGAGCCTAGATACTTTCGAATAAATTCTAACATAATGTTGGTAAACCCTACTGTACCGACAATCTAAATCACTTGCTTGTTATACTAGGCGCTGAGGCTTATATTCAAGGACTAAATCTTTATAGGAGGATATAAGGTATGAGTAAATATGTTATTGCTAACTGGAAGATGAACGGTACATCTGCCAGTATAACTGACCATATGTGCCGTCTTGCCAAACACTTTAGCAGCAAAGCAATCGAAAACAAATTATCTGTAATAGTCTGCGCTCCCCATGTTTATCTAGGCGCTTTAAAGACTTTAACCAAAGACCTTCCAATATCGATTGGCGGGCAGGATTGCCATTCTCACGCTAAGGGCGCTTTTACTGGCGAAACAAGTGCTGAGATGCTGGCGGACGTTGGGTGTAAGTATGTGCTGATTGGACACTCTGAGCGCAGAAAATATAACGGCGAAGACGAATCTGTACTGCAGGAAAAGGTTATAATTGCCCAACATGCGGGACTGACGCCAATTTTGTGCATAGGTGAATCCGCAATTGAGCGAGAGCAAAAAGCTACGCTGGAAGTTCTACGAAGGCAGCTTTCGATACTTAAAGAAATCCAGGGTAATGTTTTAATTTCTTATGAGCCTGATTGGGCTATCGGGACGGGAGTAACGCCAGATCTTGAATACGCCCAAATCGTTTGTCACTCGATCGCTGACGAGTACCGAAGGCTGACGGACAGAAACGCTTATGTAATTTATGGCGGGTCGGTCAACGCCGAAAATGCATCCGGCTTTATACAGTCGAAGGATATAGATGGGATTCTGGTCGGCGGAGCCAGCTTAGCGCCAGAGTCATTCGGCCAAATCATCGAAATTAGCGCACAGTCCAGTTAATGGCCCCTGAGATAGATCACCTTATAAAAATATTCTCTTTTCTGCCGGGGTTGGGCGAACGATCTGCCAGAAGGATCGTGCTGCACCTCCTGTCGCAAAAGCAAGCCAAAATGGAGCCTCTGGCTGGCGCTGTACAGCAAGTGCTGTCGAAGGTGGATAAGTGCCGCTTATGTGGCAACTTGGACACTTCTACACCCATATGCTCTATATGCAAGGATCAGAGCAGAGACCATCAATGCCTGTGCGTAGTAGAAAATGTCTCAGACCTCTGGGCGATTGAAAGGACAAAAAGCTATGAAGGAATGTATTTCGTGCTTGGCGGTACTTTATCGGCAATCGACGGCATTGGCCCAGGCGAGCTGCGTATAAACGTGCTAACGCAGCAGTGCGAAGATAACAGGTATGCTGAGGTTATTTTGGCGCTAAGCTCTACATTGAATGGCCAAACGACCACTCATTACCTAAGAGAGCACTTAACGCCGATTGTCCCCAAAGTAACCGAGCTGGCGCGTGGCGTTCCTATTGGCGGAGAGCTGGATTACCTAGACGACGGCACACTTATAACGGCACTAGCCGCCCGATCTGGACTTTAAGAAAAGAATATACTTCGTACTTGGGGGGGGGGGCTTTATCAGCAATCGACGGTATTGGCCCAGGCGAGCTGCCATCCAAGATGGGTGGCAAAGTTCGTCTTGAAGGCAAAAAATATATTCTGAAAGTCTACAGCGTTCTCAAAAAACCGCTGCTTAGCCTTACATGGTCTGGGTCATGACGGGTTGAAAAGTTTTGCTGCTTTTTCATCGAGCGCTTTAATGTAAACTTCAATCTCTTAGGATTTAATTCCCCCGTCGCTTGCAGCGGGGGATTATTTATTTATAAGATCATTAATAGACATAGTTTCCTCATTTTTTTGTTTCACAAATAAACTAAGGCCCGAAAGCAACGCTTAGTTGAACCCTAGAATTATCAAAACTATCTACTTTCAGGAAATCTGCAAATTGCATTATATTTTATTAAAATATTTGTTTTGTGTGCTGAGATATGCTAGATTTGCGTGTGAAGGAATTAAAATTTAGCCCGAGGCATTTAAGATGTTAAACAAAGACGTTTTATCAGTTTGGTTGGTTGCATTTGCATTGAGCGGCGCAGTCACAGCAAACGCGTATGGCTCATATGAGAATACTGAGCAAATTGCTGGTACAAATATCACAGACAGTAACTATAGCAGCATAAGGCAGGAAATCGAGAAAATCGAGCGAGCTGCCAAGCTGAAAATTGATGACAATAAATCCGCATACGCACACAAATTAACTCATAATAAGAAACACGGGTTTTTACACAGAATACGCAATCTAATGCATAAGTTACGCACATCAAATGATCCAGAGGGTACGGAGCTGTTAAAAAGGCTAGAAATACTAGAATATAAAATCTCCAGTTTACATGCGCATTTACGCTGTAATAATTTCCTCGTAAGAGTAAGGATGCGAGGGCGGCAGCAGAAACGATAGCAAAAGCGGTAGGCCCCTAACATATATTGTATGGCGTTATTTTCTGGCAAAATATGTTACTTCACGGCGTAAGACAGACAGTATACATCATCATTGCATACACCATCGGATGGGGCGCGATAGGAGTAAGAATCGTTAACTAGACTGTTTATTTTCTTCAAGACGCCTCTTTGTAAGCTGGCATATTGATCAGCAATCGCACGAATATAAATCTTCATTCTTCAGCTCTGCCAAATAATCATAGTAGCCTCTAGGCTGCTGACGGCCTAGTATATATGGATTTATGAGCTAAGTTACAATAAGCTAAACATTGAGTAATTTTGTTGAAATGTCAAAAATCTTTCGATATTTGTTATTTTAGTAAATACGATTATGAATTTTCGCCTTCTTTCCGCCTTTATAAGATATTTTTTGCAAAATTTGTGGCGCGTCACTAAAAATGGACCATATTTAATAATATAGTCAAAATTATAGCATGCATATAGATATGGACTGGAAAAAATTCTTAGACAAAATTTTTGCAGATGTTTTCAAACTCCTGGAGGAAACATACGATTATATCAAATGGCAAGAACCAGTTGACATTGATACATTAAACTGCGAGGCTGACCGTGATTGCTTGCAGTGCGAAACGACTAAAATGTCGGTATATCTTATACAAATCATGGCTTGGTTGCTTACACGTCAGGCGGCAATGGCTAATGGTAACCAGACCATTGAGCGATGTGACTTTGACAAGCCAGTATTGCTCTTGGTAGAAACAGAAGCTGTTCCAAAATTTATGCCTAAA